>JAOQAL010000552.1 GCA_025963615.1 Chitinophagaceae bacterium
GTTATTACTCGACATGAAAAGCTCATCCAGCTTATCCTGCTTTCCATTGTTTTTATCGTTTTTAATCATCAGCGTTGCCCGGACCTGGAAAATCTCCGTAGCATAACGTAAATAGAGATACGCCGCAAACAACATGATCGCCACCGATAAAAGAAATAACGGTAAAAAACGCAGATACTTAAAAAAAAGATCTTTTACACTAATATTCCATAACTCACTTTTATTACTATTAAGCTGATCTTCCATTTATATTAATGATTAATTAAGGGTAAAAGCAAGAAGTTATTTTTTGAATATGCTATAGAGTAAAGTAAGGCTGGTCATGATGCCTAATACTGTTGTAATACGTTGCAGTGTCGCCTGGTCACTTTGTCTGACTTTCGTTTTTGTTGGCTCTACAAATACCACATCATTTTGCAAAAGATTATAATACGCAGAATTAAATATTTCTTTTGAAGTAAGATCTACATAACCTACTTCCCGTTTGCCATCAGTTTCACGAAGTATTTTTACCGTATTTTTTTTACCGGTTAGCGGTATATCACCGGCTAACCCTATTGCTTCTAAAATTGTAATATGGCCGGTGGGAATTGTAATAGGTCCCGGGTGGGCAACTTCCCCCAATACGGTGACCTTAAAATTTAAAAAGCGGATAATAACCGAGGGGTTTTTAAGCAATTCAACCGGGGATGTAAGTTTTGATTTTATAAGTTCAGCCAGCTGGTTTTTGGTTAAGCCTTCTACATGAAGGGTACCAAACCTGGGGTATTCAATATTGCCATTTTCATCGACCAGAAAACCGGAAGCAGATGAAGAAGTTGCGGCACCTGCCGAGGCCGCACCCGTAGTAGTTCCTGATGAACTGCCGCCTGGTAGATTATAAGGTGCATCCACTGCGGGATCGAGGCTGCTGCTGTAAACCTGGATAGAAAGTAAATCGCTTTTCTGGATTTTTATTTCAGGTAATTGAACCGTAGTATTAATAGCACTGTCAGCATTTTCGATATAATTAATTGGCGCTTTATGCTGGGTACCGCAGGAGGAGAAATAAATTGCAAACAGGACAAGAATCGCCAGTCTTAATAATCGCATTGCAAAATCTTTAATTAATAATGGTTAAGATATTTAGAAGTATTTGCTTTTACCTTGACTGCACCGAAGTTAGCTTAGTTCTTTCAATATAGGCTACCAAAACATACCCGATACTATCAATTGACACTTTTACTGTTTTATGCCGTATATCCACTACCTGGCCCACCTGGTCCATCAAGGGCCCGTGTGTAATTTTTACCCTTTGATTCAATTTGATATCCATGGGTTGTACTTCTACATTTTCATGTTCATCAAGGAAACGTTTTATAATTCCTATTTCTTTTTCTTTTATAACGGCAGGTTTACCGTCCCAGTACACAAAATTGATGACCCCGGAAGTCATTCGCACGGCTGTCCTGGCAGTGTCATCAACTTTTACAAAAACATAGGATTTAAATAAAGGCTCTTCGACCAGTTTAATCCGATCGCTCCATTTACGTCTTACCTTATTCAGCGGGCAGTAGCTCTCAAATCCTTTTTCTTTTAAAAGAAGGTCCACTTTTTTTTCCCAACGGGGACGTGTATAAATTGCCAGCCACTTACTGCTCACGGTGAAGATTTTTTTGATGGCTTCGCCACCTCAACCACATAACGGAATTTCATACGGTTGATTATCATGGGACTTACATTTTTCAGGTAATTTCCCGTAGTTTGCAAATATAAGTGGAACCATGGGAGTGGCAAGTCAATAAAATTTGCGGATTTTGAGGCTTTTATCCCCACAGGTTAATAAGTTTCAGGCCGGATGGACGACTCCATTATCCAATTGGTATCTTTCGCCTGAACCAGGACATATCGCCATATTATGAGAGTCAAATTTTAAACTGAATCCGGCACGGCTCACCCAACCACTTTGAGTGGATGGATTACCCTTAACCACCGCATAGGAAGCAACATTTGTTGTAACAACAGCACCGGCCCCTATCAAAGCATAGTTCCCAATTTCTATCCCACATAAAATGGTAGCATTGGCGCCGATCGTAGCGCCCTGTTTTACTGTAGTTTTTTTGAACTCCTTCTTTCTTTCAATAAAACTCCGGGGATTCATTACATTGGTAAAGACAACCGAAGGGCCGAGAAAAACATCATCTTCGATAACAACACCGTTATAGAGGGATACATTGTTTTGAATCTTGACTCCATTTCCAATGATTACATTATTATCTATAAATACATTCTGCCCGATATTACATCGTTCGCCGATTTTGCAGGTGGGCATCAAATGACAGAAATGCCAGATTTTTGTGCCGGCGCCTATCCGCGCGCCGTTGTCAATGATTGAAGTCGGATGAATAAAAGCAGGATTCCCTTCCATACTGCCAAAATAATTCATTTGTCTTGTTATTCTTCGTTTGGGTTACTGAAAATTGAGGACGATAGCTTTTTAAGATGGATGCTGGATACCGGATGCTGGATGTTGGATGTTAGATACCAGTTGATGGATGCTAGATGCTGGATCCTCGTTAATTTTCATAACCAGATGTTATTACTTTCTTGTTCCAGAGGAACAATTTGTGGGTAGGCACAGTCGGTACCTTTCTATTGTTGCAGAAAGATCTTCTGGTGACACCAGGCCATCCAATTCGATTTCAGTTTTGCGGAATTCGTCAAGCCCTGCGTCATAGTAGTGGACAATAAAAAAATATTGGGTATTTTCTTCGTGAACTTCTTTGATATAGGTAAGTAATACCTGTTCCCAGCGGAGGTCTTTATGATCTTTATACAGCCAGATCCCGTCACGGCTAACCCGCATCATGGTTTTGTTATTCAATAGTACAGGCAATACTACAATCAATAAAAGCAGGAGAAACAAAATATGGATCAACCCGAATTCATTTCTACCGACCAGGTATAGTAGTAAAAAAGCCACCACCATCATGACCGCAACAATCGTCCGTTCCTTCCCGGCCTTTTTGAATATTACCGGTTCTCCCGGAAGCAACTCCTCATGATATTTAGCGGCATAATCCCTGGTAAGCCGGTATACCGGTGGGGGATGCTGCCACCAGCTATTCTCTACCGGTAGATATTCCGATTCTATGCGTTGTATGTACTGAAGTTTTCTTTCTTCCAATGAAAGGCTCATCTTATCGTTTGAGTATGCAAAATAGGAACCAGGCTGTCTCCAAAGGAATATTTCTCGCAAACTTTCACGCAAACTTTCACGCAAAGCGCGCAGAGAAGCAAAGAACGCAAAGAGAGATGAACGGTTAAGAATCAAACTCTGCGGGAGTATTTTATTTCACCCAAAGGCACTACAATTCATGAAGCCAATGGTCGTAAGGTGCGCAAAGTTTCACGCAAAGCGCGCAGAGAAGCAAAGAACGCAAAGAGAGATGGACGGTTAAGAATCAATCGCTGCTTCAAAACAACCTGCCCTGTTCTCCTGGCCTCCGGAAAATACTCGTATCCAAACTCCATTCTTCGGCATTCATGTGATAGAGTTTGCCATATTTTTTATATTGTTGCGCTACCATCTGTGCTATATTACCTTCTCCCCGCATACGTACGCCCCAGCGGGTATCATTCACTTTACCGTCATGACTTTGTTCTATGAGGTGCCATACTTTATCGGCGCGGTCAGGAAAATTTTTAAACAACCAATCGTGGAATAAAAACTTAATGGCTCCATTCAAACGTATAAAAGTATAGGCGGTAAAGGTTGCTCCATTATCACTGGCGGCTTTCATAATGCGCTGCATCTCGTGTTCATTCAATCCCGGTATCATCGGGCCCATCATGATACCCATGCGTACGCCCGCACTGCTTAGCTCATTGATTACTTTTAATTTTTGTTTCGCTGTGGTAGTTCTTGGCTCCATGGTGCGACGCAGATCTTCATTGAAGGAAGTGATAGAAACCATGGCGGATACCAACCGTTTCTTCGCCATCTCCTGCAGCACATCTTTATCTTTAAGTATCCAGGAATTTTTTGTAAGAATTCCAACTGGTTGGTTGAATTCATTACATACTTCCAGCATCGCTCTTGTTAAACGGTATTTTTGTTCCGCCGGTTGATAACAATCAGTATTACCACTCAGCATGAGTGGTGCACATTGCCATTTAGGGTGCATCAAAAATTTCCGTAACAGTTGGGGCGCATTCTTTTTTACAATTATCTTTTGTTCAAAATCAAGGCCGGCACTGTAGCCCCAGTATTCATGCACATTGCGTGCATAGCAATAAATGCAGCCATGTTCGCAACCAGCATAGGGGTTCATGCTATAGCTCATTCCAACATCGGGGCTATCGACATTATTGACAATTGTTTTTGATTCCTGCTCGATGTATTGGGTAGCCAGGTTACTTTCTTCCCAGTCATCAATACCTTCGATATGTTCCCTGGTTTTTTCATTTTTCAGAAAACGGTTTTTGGTATTGAATTGGGCGCCGCGGCCCAGTAAGTATTGGTCCGTTTTTGGCGCTCGTTCTTCTTCATGGGGTGAAGTCTTTTCACCTTCGTGTTTTTGGGGAGCTACTTTATAATGGTCTTGTTTTAGTTTTTCAGACATAATAACATTTTTTGAACCACGGAGACAGGGAGACACAGCGGTACACAGAGTTTCCGTGTGACCTGGTCCAACTGTGCGCGGGTGATTTGGAACTATAAAATCATTCGTTTTATTCCATCTTTCATTAAAGGAACATGAAAATTTAAAACATACCCAAGGCGTTTACCGGTAAGTTTTAGATAGCTTAATAATTGTGATTCCCAAACAGGATGATAATTTTCCTGCGCTTTCAATTCACTGATTATAAGGTCATCTATCAATATATCAATCCGCAATCCGTCATCTATAATGAGCCCATCATAAATTATATCCACAGCCTGTTGCCTTACAAACGGAATATTTCTTTTTGTTAGTTCGTAACAAAAGCATTTTTCATACACACTTTCTAACAAACCCGGGCCCAGTGTCCTATGAATTTCAATAGCAATATTCATTACCTGACCCGCAAGCCATTTCTCTCTGTCCGTTAGAGGTTTGAACTTATTCTCCGTGTTACTCTGTGCCATTGTGCCTCCGTGGTTTAATTTGATGATCAGGATTACTGCATACAAAAGAGTGAATCAGGCCGCAACAGACGATGAACTATATCAGCTAGCTAGCTGTCGGCGTTGGTTACACAAATAACTCTCCCTGCTTTATCGCTACCGGCAGGTTTTGAAATTCAAATCGTTTCGCGATCTGGTATTTCCCTTCGCCTACCGGACGCTTTAATAATAACATCGCATCGGCAATAAATCTTCCTGTAAAACTTTTATGACTGTACTCCTGCCAGCTTTTTTCGTACTGCCATGGCAGCAACTTGCGGCCAATGATGAGATGCGGCTCCATATTGAAATGAGGCTTGTTATCATCATTCAGTTTCATTAGCCGCTGTCCTTCGCTGCGCAGTTGTTTGATGAGATTTTGTACCGGCAGTTTCGATAATACATTTATATATATGGTGTGTGAAGGAAAACTGCCGAAATCTTTCAGTTCCGCCTTAAAAGGATATTGCCCCATGGCCACCGTATTGAGCCGGTTAATGATCCGTTCCTCCGTTTGCCCGTACTGAACAAAGTTCACTAAGATAACATGCGGTTTGCCCCACCTTGCATGGTCGGATTTATACTTTTCAGCAAAATCATCTTTCACCTTTACAATTTTGTTCCACAATTCTTCATGCGGACTGAGTACGAGCAAGTACTCGTACACCCGGTAGCCGGGGATCGTGTTGATAATAGTCTTCATAATAACCCATCTTTAATTTTTTAAAAAAAATGCCATTTTTATTAGCATAAATTTACTAAATTATTTAGCTTTATGAAAATTATTTTTACTTTTTAAAGAATTTTTATGGAAGAAGAATTTTACGGCGCCGCTTATAAAGGCTCTAAACAGTTTTCTCAAAAAGAAATAAAGACCGCGAATGCCACGGGTTTCGGCGCGGCCGCCGATGATTATGCGGAACGGGGCATTGACCTGAATGAGCAGTTGATTATGAACAAACCGGCTACCTTTTTTTTCCGGATGAAGGGAGATGCTATGACGGATGCCGGCATTCATGAGGGAGATGTATTGATCGTGGACCGTAGTCTGAAGGCTGACAGTGGTAAAATTGTAGTAGGCTCCGTGGATGGGGAATTGATGGTCCGCCGTTTCCACAAAACATTCAATAAAACCTTCCTGACAGCGGAGAATAAAAAATACCGGGCGCTGGAAATCGGGGAATTCGTGCGCTTTGACGCCTGGGGAGTGGTCACCTGTGTAATACATGTTATTGATCCGGTGTTGCAGTCCTTTCTCGATAACCGGAAAAAAGATAGTACCCTCCGATAAAATTTTAGTGTATGAAAGCAATTGTTGATTGCAACAGTTTTTATTGTTCCTGCGAACGATTATTCAAGCCGCATCTCGCGACAAAACCCGTTGTGGTATTGAGCAATAATGATGGCTGTATTATCAGCCGCAGTGATGAAGCAAAAGATTTAGGCGTCCCCATGGCAGGTCCTTATTTCCAGGCCAAGCCTTTAATAGAAAAACACGGTG
>JAOQAL010000567.1 GCA_025963615.1 Chitinophagaceae bacterium
TGTCACCGTGGTTCAAAAAAGTTCAAAAGGAAAGTTGAACCACAGAGGCAGGAAGGCACGGAGTAACACAGAGGCTCTCCGTGAAACTTAGTATCTCAGTGTCACCGTGGTTCAAAAAAGTTCAAAAGGAAAGTTGAACCACAGAGGCAGGAAGGCACGGAGTAACACAGAGGCTCTCCGTGAAACTTGGTGTCCGTGTCACCGTGGTTCAAAAAAAGTTCAAAAGGAATGTTGAACCACAGAGACAGGAAGGCACGGAGTAACACGGAGGCTCTCCGTGAAACTTAGTGTCTCAGTGTCACCGTGGTTCAAAAAAGTTCAAAAAATTTTATAAAAACCGATTTATGATAAAAAACCTTCTGCTCGTTGCGCTACGCAATTTTAAAAGAGATAAATGGTATAGCCTGCTCAACATCCTGGGCCTGATGATTGGAATTACCTTCAGCCTGTTCCTGATTTTTTATATAAAAGATGAACTGGGCTATGACCGCTCTAATAAAAAAGCCGATAGGATCTATCGCGTAAATTCATATATAAAAGAAGCGGACAAGGACACGATGAAATGGGCTGTTACGCCCTATCCGCTTGGACCCACGCTATCAAAAGATTATCCGGAGGTAGAAGAAGCTGTTCGCTTTGTAGGTAATGGAAAAACGATGTATAAAAATGGGGCACTCCGTTTTTATGAGGACAAAGTCTTTTATTGTGATAGCAACCTGTTCAACGTCTTTACACACCAGTTTATTGAAGGAAACCCCGCCACGGCTTTAATAGAACCCAACTCATTGGTGCTGACCCAATCCGTTGCGGAAAAGTTTTTTGGCAAAAACAAAAATTATGTTGGGAAAACGCTGCAAAATGATAAAGGGGAAATTTATAAAATAACGGCAGTAATAAAAGATGTACCGAAAAATTCCCACTTGATTTTCAACGTGCTCATTTCGGCAAGCACGCTGCCCAAAGACTTTGCAAATAACTGGGGCGGATTTGGTTTTTATACTTATGTTTTATTGCGGCCAAATACAAACGCTGCCATATTTGAAAAAAAATTGTTGCCCATGTATGATAAATATATGGCGTCGCTTTTCGCAAAGTTTAATGTTAAGATCCGGCTAGGCATACAGCCTGTCACCGCTATTCATTTACATTCTGATATGGCCAATGAACCGGAGGAACTCGGAAGCATTTCCTATATCTATATTTTCGCGGCAGTGGCATTATTCATGCTCATCATCGCTTGCATCAATTACATGAACCTGACTACGGCACGTTCTGCAAGAAGGGCAAAGGAAATCGGCATCCGTAAAGTAACAGGTTCTTCCAAATCGCAGTTGGTGGCCCAGTTCCTGGTTGAATCACTATTGACCGCTATGCTGGCCTTAGTGTTAAGCCTGGGGTTGATCGCATTGTTTTTACCAATGTTTAATACGCTATCCGGTAAGTTTATTTCTTTCCAGTCATTACTGGAACCGGGTACTTTCCTGATTTTATTGGGGATTGTTTTGTTTGTAGGTCTCGGTGGCGGAAGTTATCCTGCATTTTATCTGTCAAAGTTCAACCCGGTTAGCATATTGAAAGGCAGCCTTTCCAAAAGTTCAAGCAATGCAACACTGCGACGTGTACTCGTCGTGGTTCAATTCTCCATCTCAATGATCATGTTGATCTGTACCTGGGTAGTATATGGACAATTGAAATACCTCCGCAATAAAGATCTGGGGTTCAACAAAGAACAGGTGCTTTCGGTAACCCCCAATGCGAATAATGACATAAGCAGTAATATTCTTTCCTTTAAAAACGATGCCCGGAAAAATCCCCGGATACTTTCTGTAAGCACCTCTCAGAATATACCTGGCAGCCCAGGCATCAATTTCAACCTATATTCTATGGAAACAAAAAACGGCTTCACGGATAAAGGTGTTGACAATTACGCTATCGACGAAGACTTCTTCAAAACGTTGGGTATGAAGATAAAAACGGGAAGAAATTTTTCCGGTATTTCTGATACACTCAGAAGCATCATTGTGAATGAAAACATGGTTAAGTATTTTGGATGGGATAATCCAATCGGCAAAAAAGTAAAAAATCCCGGGGATACCTCAAGTTTTTACTATGAAGTGGTTGGCGTAGTAAAGGACTTTAACCAGAAATCGCTATACAACCCCATTGCGCCATTGATATTATTTTACCGGGCCAACAGTAATGGCATCCAGCTTAAACTGGATGCAAAAAATATCTCTGCTACAATAGCTGACATTGAAAAATCATGGAAGACCAATTTTCCTGATCTTCCTTTCTCTTATACTTTCCTCGACCAGGATTTTGATTCACAGTATGCAGCCGATCAGAAAAGAGGAAAAATATTCACCGCTTTTTCTGTTCTTACCATAATCATTACCTGCCTCGGTTTATTGGGATTGATTGCATTTACTACCGAACAACGGCAAAAGGAAATCAGTATCCGCAAAATTCTGGGGGCGGGTGTGGGCGAAATCATACCCTTAATGACAAAAAACTTTGTATGGCTGGTTGCCATATCCTGCCTCATTGCGTTCCCGGTGGCTTACTTATTCATGGATAAATGGTTAAAGATTTTTCCGTACAACACGGGCCTGCGGATTACACCATTTTTATTATCGGCCCTGGTAGTATTGATGATTACGTTACTGACTGTGATTTTTCATACGGTCAAGGCAGCTTTGGCAAACCCGGTGAAGTCGCTGCGAACTGAGTAGATGCTGGATGCTAGAAGATGGATACTGGATGCTGGATATTAGATACTGGATGCTGGATCCTCGTTAATTTTCATAACCAGATGATATTGCTTTCTTGTTCCGGAGGAACAATTTGTGGGTAGATGAGCGTGGCGTTAGGTTCGATATGTGTCTACCCACAAAATGCCCCTCTGGACAATGTCATTAAGGTAAGGAGTTTATCAACGTTGTGGCCTATCCAGCATCTAGTATCTTGTATCCAGCATCTTGTTTCGTACGCTATCGCACAAGGAGTTGTTCGTTTCCGGACATAGCTGCCGCTGCTAATCCCGGTAACCGGCTTGTTTGTAATTGTTTAGATCATTGGCATAACAGTTGAGAAACACGATATAACCCTTCTTTATTGTTAAATTTTCATCCATGATCCGAAACTTTCTTAAAATAACTATCCGCAGTTTGTTGAAAAATAAAACAAACAGCTTCCTCAACATATTTGGCCTGGCCATCGGCATGGCCTGCGCCGCCCTTATTTTCTTATGGGTCGAGCACGAAGTGAATTATGACAACTTCAATACAAAGAAAGACAGGCTATACTTTGCCATGGTAAACCAGCTTTATGACGCGGGAATATTTACCCATGGTTCTACGCCAGGTGTTATGGCGCCGGTGATGCAAAAAGAAATACCGGGTATTGCGAATACCTGCCGCGTATCAGAAGATCAAACTTCATTACTCTTCAGCATCGGCGGCAAATCAATGTATGCTTCCGGCAAATATGCAGAACCGTCATTGTTTAACATGTTCACCTTGCCTTTTGTGCAGGGTCATGCGGCCAACGCTTTTAATGAATTACATTCTATTGTCATTACCGAAAAAACCGCGAGGAAGTTTTTTGGCGATGTTAAAAACAGCATTGGTAAAACAGTTCGGGTAGATAACAAACAGGACTATGTGGTTTCGGGCGTGTTGAAAGACATACCGGAAAATTCTTCCTTGCAGTTTGAATGGATCGCTCCATTTGAGATTTGGTACCAGCAAAGTACTCCCTGGGCACAGCAATGGGGTAATAATTGCATTGGTACCTATGTAGAGTTGCAACCAAACACTAACATCGCAGACGTCAATAAAAAATTGTATGATTTTGTGCAGCAAAAAGAACCCAAGTCAATAGGCCATGTATTTTTATTTGGTATGAACGACTGGCGGCTCCATGACCAATTTGAAAATGGCAAACAGACAGGGAGTGGCCGTATTGTGTTTGTAAGGCTTTTTTCCATGATTGCATGGATCATTCTTTTCATTGCCTGTATTAATTTCATGAACCTTGCTACAGCAAGAAGTGAGAAGCGGGCAAGAGAAGTCGGCGTACGGAAAGTATTGGGCGCTGGAAAGAAGGGCCTTATTTTCCAGTTTATCGGAGAAGCGCTCCTCATGGCAATGATCGCCGCGGTTTCAGCTGTACTTATTGTTTCTATTGTATTACCACTCTTCAATACGCTGGTACAGAAACAGCTTTCGTTGAATTTAGAAAATCCGCTTCATGTCCTTTCATTGCTGGCTATTGCACTGGTTTGTGGTTTGGTGGCAGGCAGTTATCCTTCCTTGTATTTATCTTCGTTTAACCCGGTCTTTGTACTAAAAGGGATAAAAATAAAAAACGGCGGCGCTTCTTTCATCCGAAAAGGATTGGTCGTATTTCAATTTTCTATTTCCATCGTGCTGATTATCGGCACCATGATCATTTACCAGCAGATACAGCATGTAAAAACCCGGAATCTTGGTTTTAATAAAGACAACCTGGTGGAGCTGAATATGCAGGGCGATATGGCAGAACATTTTGCTGCTATAAAAAATGATCTGCTCAATACCGGCGTTGTTGAAAATGTGGCATTATCAGATCACGGAACTATTTACGGAGGAAACAATGGTGACGGTTTTACATGGGAGGGTAAACCACCGGGCACAAAAGTCCTTATCTCAAACCGGTATGTAACACCGGAATTCATGAGCACGTCCGGCATCAGCGTGCTGTCAGGGAGGAACTTTGAAATCACCGATACAGCGTATAATAATGGACTCCATGTTATGATCACGGCATCGCTGGAAAGACTAATGGGAAAGGGAAGCGCCATAGGCAAAATACTACGCTACGAAGGGGATGATCACATAGCAACTGTGATTGGCGTTGTAAATGATTATGTATATGGTAATATGTATGGTAAACCGGATCCAGTGGTATTTATATGTGCGCCGCCTCAGAACACGACGGTAATGTATATACGTACAAAAGCACAAAGCCATGCGGAAGAGGCATTGGCGAAAATAGAAGCCGTTATAAAAAAGAACAATCCGGCTTATCCTTTTGAATACCGCTTTGTTGATGATCAGTTTAACGGCATGTTTCAAAGCGAAACGCTAATCAGCAAGTTATCCCGGGTTTTTGCGTCGTTGGCTATAATTATTTCATGTTTGGGTTTGTTTGGTTTAGCGGCTTATACAGCCGAAAGAAGAACAAAAGAAATCGGTATCCGGAAAGTATTGGGCGCCAGCATGGCTGGAATTACCGGGCTATTGTCAAAAGATTTTTTGAAACTCGTGGTCCTCTCAGCCATTATTGCGTTTCCCATCGCCTGGTGGGCTATGCACAATTGGTTGCAGGGCTATGCCTATCGTATTACCATCAACGGCTGGGTGTTTGTAATAGCGGGTGCATTATCAGTATTCATCGCCTTGTTTACCATCAGTTTTCAAGCGGTCAAGGCGGCGATGATGAATCCGGTGAAGTCACTCCGTTCGGAGTGATGGAATCCCGATGCAGATCGGGACAGTATACGGGGAATATAGCCTTTGACGACGGCTCGGAGGCAGGTTTGAGGAGTGAGTGATGAACGGTGAGTGGTGAGTAATGAGGGATGAGTTTTGTGCTTTTCGAAAATTTATTTAAGACTAGAGGGCATTGGATATTTATTTATTGAACTGGACATGGAATATGAATTAGGCTTTCGTTCCTTCAAAGATGGACACTGGTACGTTTAGTTGTTTTATTTAACTTTTTCATTAAAAGAGGGGTGGGTTGTCAAATAAAAAGACAGAACATGCGGTCCAATAGCTATCGCCGGGCAAAACTCAAGACAATGAAAAAAGTATCAACGTGCTGGCAACATAAAGCGATCACAAAAACTTAAGGCCATGATAAAAAACTATCTGAAAACCTCCTTTCGCAACCTGATGAAGAATAAAACATTTTCGTTCATCAATATTGCAGGACTCTCCATAGGAATGGCCGCCTGCCTGCTCATCCTGCAGTATGTCAGCTTCCAGTTAAGCTATGACCAGTTCAATAAAAACGCCGGTGACCTGTATCGGGTATATAATGACCGTTACCAGAACGGTAAGCTGATCCAGCATGGTACCATTACATATTCCGCTATCGGGAAAGCCATGCAGGATGATTTTCCGGAAGTGATCAATCATGCCCGGCTGCAGCCTCGTGGAAAAGAAATCATTACCTGGAAAAATAAAAAGATCGGCGAGTTGGAAGTAAAATTTGCCGACAATTCATTTCTTTCTATGTTTTCCTATCCCCTGATGACGGGGGATCTGAATACCGCCTTGAAGGAACCACATACTGTGGTGATGTCTGAATCGGCAGCGCGGAAAATTTTCGGTGTGGAGGATAATAACTTTTCAGCGGTTACCGGCAACTTATTTATTATGGGCAGGGATTCAACGCCGTATAAAATCACAGCGATTTGCAAAGATGTTCCTGAAAACTCTCATTTAACATTTGATATTCTTGGATCCTATATTACACTGTATACCGGAGCTGACTCATGGAAAGAAGCGGATTACGATTTCAGGGATTCTGATTTCTGGCACTATGTACAATTGAAACAGGGAACTGATTATAAAGCCCTGCAGGCAAAATTCCCGGCATTCAGCCAGCGCCATTTCCAGGGAAATAAAATTTCAGGGAGTGATGAAAAATTTTACCTGCAGCCGCTTTCAAAAGCCCATCTTTATTCTGATTTCGAATATGAGATTGGTAACACCGACAGCGCCGTGGTAGTATGGGGATTGTTGATCATTGCAGCGCTTATCATCATCATTGCCTGGGTAAATTACATTAATCTTGCCACGTCCAGATCAATAGAACGTGCCAAAGAAGTCGGTATAAGGAAAGTATCGGGAGCCACGAGAATTCAACTGATAAAACAGTTTCTTACCGAATCACTGCTCATCAACATAATTGCATTACTCACCGCATTATTGCTTGTGCTGTTGGTTCAAAGCAGCTTTAATGAATTAGTACAGCATAAATTATCATTATCCTATTTGTTTCAAAAAGGATTAAACGGGTATAATGTGAGTATTGCATTGATCACGTTGATGCTGGCAGGCATTTTTGTATCCGGTTTTTATCCCGCCTTTATCCTTTCTTCTTTCAAACCGATTCTCGTATTGAAAGGAAAATTCACCACCTCGGGCAAGGGGATACTTTTGCGTAAATCATTGGTGATTGGGCAGTTTGCTATCACTGTAATTCTTATCATTGGTTCATTTGTAGTGTATAAACAGATAAAGTATGTAAATGAACAGAATCTTGGCTTTAATTTATCGCAGGTCCTTCTTGTAAAACCGCCTGAACTGACCGACTGGGATTCAACATTTATAGACAGGGAAAATACGTTTACGGAAGAACTGAAGCAAATCCCTGGCATAACCGGTGCGGCCACTTCCTGGAATTTATTTGGTGGTGAAACGGGCAGGACTTTTAACGTGCGCAGAAGCGACCAGGATGAGAACACCCATTTGACCATGCGCCATACGGCCATTAGCATCGGCTATCTTGATTTATACCAGATAAAAGTATTGGCCGGAAGGGATTTTGAAAGCAATGATTTTAATCCGGACTTTGAAAAGGTGCATAACATTCTTTTAAATGAAAGTGCGGTTAAGCTGTTAGGTTATGCTTCACCTGCTGATGCCATCGGGAAAATAATGATGCGCGGAAATAAAAAATGGGAGATAACTGGTGTTATCAATGATTATCATCAAAAGTCACTCCGCTATCCAATTGAACCAACCATGCTGATGCCGGGCTACAGCACCAATAGTTATATTTCAGTAAAAGTAAATCCGCTGAATCTGCCGGCTACCATTGCCGCGATCAAAACAAAGTATGACGCATTTTTCCCGGGTAATTTGTTCGATTATTCCTTCGTGGATGACCGGTTTAATGCTCAATACCGCAATGATCAGTTATTCGGAAAAGTATTTACATTGTTTTCAGGTTTTGCCATTTTCATTGCGAGCCTGGGATTATTGGGTTTATCATTATTCGCAACCATACAACGAACCAAAGAAATCGGTATACGCAAAGTACTGGGCGCATCGGTTTCAAATATTGTACTGTTATTATCAAAAGATTTTATCAAACTCGTCGTCATAGCATTTGTAGTGGCAGCGCCCCTTGCCTGGTTAATTATGCACAAGTGGCTGCAGGATTTTGCTTATCGTATCAACATATCCTGGTGGATATTTCTTATAGCAGGATTATTAGCAGTTATCATAGCCTTGGCAACCATCAGTTTCCAGGCGGTAAAAGCGGCAGTGGCCAACCCGGTGAAGAGTTTGAGGAGTGAATAGAAAGTTTATTCCCGATAGCTATCGCATAGGGTCAAGCTAATTTTGATAACATGTCTGTTGTGTAATGTCAAGGGAGTAGCGATAAACTGCTGAGGTCACAGTAGCACAGAAGCTCCATCAGGGAACCTTCCGGAAAACGGGGCGTATTCGTTTTCCGGTGGCTTTTTTTGCTTACTTTTTTTCCACAAAAAAAAGTAAGAGAAAGGAATTGCTGATAATTAAGGAAGTTGTCTTGGAAAACAAAAAGCAACAAAAAGCTCATAAGATATCCGAACGCTCAACGAGGATTTAAAAATGAATGGTGGAGACATTGACCTTCGGTTTGATTTAAAGCCATTTTTCCTTTTAAATCCTTGACCAGCTTGCTTTGTAGTTTATAGTTTCGTGCTTTTCGAAAATTCCAGGCTGAAAAGGGAGTCTTGGAGTTCGCTCAACTGAACACAAATTGAATAAAACAGAGAATTAGTTCAAAAAAACAGAAAGCTTAAACTCAGGACTTATAATTTAAAAAAATATGCTCAAAAGTTATTTTACTATCGCTGTAAGAACATTACTGAAAAATAAAGCCTTTACGGCTATCAATATACTGGGGCTTTCCATCGGCATTAGCGCTTCCCTGGTTATTTACCTGTTAACGAATTATCATTTTACATTTGATAAGTTTGAAAAAGACGGTGATCGTATTTACAGGGTGGTTTCGAATTTTAATTTTTCGGGTGAAGTATACCGTAATTCAGGCGTTTGCGATCCCATGGGAAGCGGCGTGCGTCGCGAACTCACGGGACTGGATGCCGTGATTTCAATCAGAACCTGGGACGGGAATGCAAAAATTAGTGTGCCCGTTGCCGGTAAAAACGACCCCATCGTATTTAAGAATCAGAAAAATATTGTTTTTGCCGATAGTAATTATTTCAATTTAACCGGCTATAGATGGCTTTCCGGCTCTTCCGGAATATCATTGAATAAGCCCTACCAGGTAGTATTGACGGAATCGAATGCGAAACTGTATTTTCCAAATTTCAATGCTGTACAGGTTATCGGTAAAGAAATTTACCTGAATGATACCGTAAGGGTAACTGTTACTGGTATTGTAAAAGATATCCCGGAGAATACGGACTTTAGTTTTAAGACATTTGTTTCCCATACGACGCTTGAAAATACTTCTTTAAAACCCGATACCTGGGATAGCTGGGATAATACGAATGGTGCCCAGCAGTTGTTTGTAAAAGTTGCTGCCGGTACAGCCCCTGCGCAAATAGAAAAGCAAATTGCCGGGTTGTATAAAAAATACCATAAGCAGGAACCGGGGGATAAAAGCAAAATCTGGCATTCACTGCAGCCCTTGAGCAACCTGCATTTTAATGCAGATTATGGCGGATATGCTTTACCAATTGCGCATAAACCCACGTTATATGGTCTGCTGGCTGTCGCGGCGTTTTTATTAATGCTTGGCTGCATCAATTTTATTAATCTTACTACCGCGCAAGCGGCCCAACGGGCAAAAGAGATAGGCATTCGTAAGACCATGGGCAGTTCCAGGAAGCAATTGATTGTGCAGTTCCTGAGTGAAACATTTTTACTAACTCTCAGTGCAACGTTGCTTTCTATTATTTTGACGCCCCTGATCTTAAAAGCATTTGCCGGCTTTATTCCCGAAGGCCTGCATTTCAATTTAACACAACAGCCGGGTGTTATTGTTTTCCTGTCTTTATTGATGCTGGTTGTTACCATCCTGTCAGGCTTTTACCCTGCGCTGGTACTTTCAGGCTATAAACCCGTTCTGGTGTTAAAAAACCAGGCCTATTCAAATAGCGGTAAAACCCGCCATGCTTGGCTCCGGAAGTCGTTAACCATTTCACAGTTTGGAATAGCGCAGGTATTCATCATGGGTGCCATACTGGTCAGTAAACAAATTACCTACTCATTGAATAAAGATCTTGGTTTTAAAAAAGAGGCTATTCTCTATGTGCAAACCAATTACTATGACACTGTAAAAAATCATAAGTATATTTTAAGAGATAAGCTGAAGGCTATACCAGAGATTGCCATGGTAAGCTTATGCAGCTATCCGCCATCATCTGGGAGCACCTGGAGCGGCACCATGAAATATAAGGACGGCAAGACTGAAATTGAAACCGATGTCCAGCAGAAATTTGGGGATACTAACTATATCAAACTATACAAACTAAAATTATTGGCTGGTAAGAATTTCGAACAGACGGATACGGTAAAATCTTTTATCATTAATGAAACCTACGCCCGTACACTTGGCTTTCAGCAACCACAACAGGCCATCGGAAAACAGCTGGAATGGGGTAACAGACAGGTGCCTGTCGCAGGGGTCGTAGCCGATTTTCATCAGAAGTCATTGCATGAGTCCATTAAGCCGCTCGTCATTGCCAGCTGGGATAATACGGAACGTTCCATCAGCGTCGCACTACAACCACAGCAGCCGGGCCATACTACCTGGAAAACGGCGATCAGTAAGATTGAAAAAGCCTGGAAGGAAGTGTATCCCCAGGATGATTTTGACTATAGCTTCTTTGATAAGGACATCGCGAAATTTTATGAATCGGAGCAACACATTTCCGGTTTGCTGATGTGGGCTACGGGCCTTGCTATCCTGATCAGTTGCCTGGGCCTGCTGGGGTTGGTTATTTATACTACTACGCAACGCACCAAAGAAATTGGAGTAAGGAAAGTGCTCGGTGCATCCATTGCACAAATCGTTGCGATGATTTCCAAAGAATTTATTCTACTGGTAATCCTTGCATTTTTAATTGCTGCGCCCCTGGCATGGATGGGCATGCATCAATGGTTACAGAATTTCGCCTACCGTACCGACATTAGTTTATGGATTTTTTTGACAGCTGCTTTAATGATGATTGGAATTGCGTTACTGACCCTGGCATTTCAAACGATCAAAGCAGCTATGGCAAACCCCGTGAAAAGTTTAAGGATGGAATGAGGAGTTTATAGTGTGCCTCTAACGGGAATCTTTTTAAAGACATTTTATTTAAAACAATTTTATGATTAAAAATTATTTCAAGATCGCCTGGAGAAATCTTGTGAAGAACAAGGCTTTCTCCATCATCAATATACTGGGTTTATCCATTGGAATTTCAGTGTGTTTTATCATCATGCTCTTTGTGCAGGATGAGTTGAGTTTTGACCGCTTTAATGTAAAAGCAGGCCGGACTTACCGTATTGTTTTTAAAGCCAGTATCAATGGAGGTAAAATATTCGAGGCGAATGTAATGCCACCGGTTGCAGATGCATTAAAGAATGATTATCCTGAAGTGGAAGAAGCCGCCCGCTTGCATCCCTATGGCAGGCCAAAGGTCATGTACGGGGATAAAATATTTAACGAAGGTGACTTTGTTGCGGTGGATCCCAACTTTTTCAGCGTGTTTACGCTTCCGTTTATAAAAGGCGATGCAAAGACGGCCTTATTACAACCCAATACCGTGGTGATCACCCAGGAGCAGTCGGATAAATTTTTTGGCAACGAGGAACCGATTGGTAAGCTATTAAAATTTGGCAATGGTGAACTGTTTAAAGTAACCGGCGTCATTGATAAAATACCAGCCAATTCCCATTTTCATTTTGATATGTTTGGGTCCATGGAGGGTTTTCCGGAAGCAAAAGAAACGTCCTGGATGACGTCTAATTTTTTTACCTACATCGTATTGAAGAAAGGGTATGATTATAAAAAGTTAGAAGCAAAATTGCCAGGCATGGTGGAGAAATATATGGGCCCACAGATGCAACAGGCCATGGGCATGAGTTTATCCCAGTTCCGCACCAAGGGCAATGCGATGGGATTTGCCCTGCAGCCACTAACCAGTATTCACCTTTATTCAAACAGCAATTATGAATTTGAGCCTGGAGGGGATGTACGATATATATACATTTTTGGCGCGGTGGCCATTTTTATGTTGCTGATCGCCTGTATTAATTTCATCAATCTTTCTACAGCAGGCGCTTCAAAACGGGCAAAAGAAGTAGGTATCCGGAAAGTGTTGGGGTCGGCAAGACTTGAACTGGTAAAACAATTCCTGTTGGAATCCGTGCTCGTAACTTTTATAGCGCTGGGGCTATCTATTGTATTTGTCCAACTGTCTTTACCTGTATTCAATGGTTTGTCCGGCAAAAATTTAAAACTTGGATTCAACATCAATCAGACAACAACATTTTTATTGATTGGTTTGCTGGTCAGCGTGCTGGCAGGAATGTACCCGGCTTTCTTTCTTTCCTCTTTCAAACCCATTGCAACACTGAAAGGGAAAATGAGTGCCGGTATTAAAAGCTTTGGCCTGCGGAGTGGTTTGGTTGTTTTCCAGTTTTTTATTTCGGTTAGTTTAATTACAGGCACCATCATTGTTTACCAGCAAATGAAATTTATCCGGGAAACGAAACTGGGTTATAACAAAGATCAATTGATGGTATTACCTAACTCATGGGCATTGGGTAATAATGAAAATATTTTTAAAGAACAATTGCTAAAAGACCCGCGGGTGATAAACGCAACGGTTTCCGGTTATAAGCCTGCGGGCCCCAGTTACAGTAATAATGCGTTGGCATACCCGGCAGGCAAAGAAAACCAGGTGATGAAAACATTGGAATATAAGGTGGATGAACAATACATCCCTACGCTCGGTATTGAAATGTCCGCCGGAAGAAATTTTTCGCCGTCGATGCCAACGGATTCGTTGGCTATGATCATTAATGAAACGGCCGCACAGGCATTTGGCTGGGGCAGTCACGCAGTGGGACAAAGGATATTCAGGCAAAACAGCAGCCGGGGTCCGAATGTTACCTACACCGTAATTGGAGTTGTAAAAGATTTTCATTTCAGGTCTCTCCACGAGGCGATCACTCCTTTATTAATGGTATTGCAACCTGAATCCGGGTTGATCATAAAAGTAAAAACAAAAGATATAGCGGGCCTGCTGACTTCTATGAAACGGCAATGGGCAACGTTTAGCCCGGAAGAACCATTCGCCTATGATTTTATGGATGACTTGTATAACAAAACCTATGCTGCTGAACAAAAAACCGGGCTGATACTGAACATCTTCGCTGTTTTAACCGTCCTGGTAGCCTGTATGGGTTTATTTGGTTTGGCCACCTATACTGCCGAACAACGCGCCAAAGAAATCGGCATACGAAAAGTATTGGGCGCCACCGTGACACAGGTAACCCGGATGCTGTCAAAAGAATTTTTAAAACTGGTATTGATTGCCTGCATCATGGCATTTCCATTGTCCTGGTGGGCTATGCATAAATGGCTGCAGGATTTTGCATATAGAATTAATATCGGCTGGTGGGTGTTTATCCTGGCAGGCATTTCAGCTTTGTTTATTGCACTGTTTACGGTAAGTTTCCAGGCTATAAAAGCGGCATTGACTAATCCGGTGAAGTCACTCCGTTCGGAGTGAGGGAATGCTCGCAGCTCGCAGCTTACAGCTTGCAGCTTGCATCTCAAAGCTGCTCAACAGAATAAAATAACAGTCATGATAAAAAACTATTTCAAAACCGCCTTCCGGAGCCTGGTTAGAAACAGGAACTATACCATCATAAATATTGCCGGGCTTGCAGCAGGCATTGCAGTCTGCCTGGTGATATTTGTCATCATTCAGTACCATGCCAGCTTTGATAATTTTCATACAAAAAAAGACCGCATCTATCGTGTATTGACCGAATACCATCATGCAGACGTACCGGATATTTTTTATGGCAAGGGGGTTCCGTTGGCGATGCCGGCGGGATTGAGAGCCAATTTCCCGCAACTGGAAAAAGTGGCTTCAATATATGCTGAAGGCAATGACCAGGTATTGGTGCTGGATGAAAATGATAAAGCAATAAAAAAGTTTAAAGAGGAAAAAGGAGTTTTCTTTACTGAACCTTCCTTCTTCGACATCTTCGATTATAAATGGCTGGCCGGCACACCGGCTGCATTGGCTAATCCTAATACAGCTATTCTTACCAAAGCAACTGCGGAGAGATATTTTGGGGATTGGAAAACCGCGGTGGGGAAAAAAATAAAATGGAACAATAACACGGTACTACAAATAACCGGCATATTGGATAATAGTCCTTCCAATACAGATTTGCAGTTCAAGGTAGTTGCTTCTCTGGGAAGTGGGTATACAGCCCGGTTTTTAACATCCAAAGAATGGGATGGTACCAGTTCCAGTTTCGGTTGTTTTGTTTTACTTCCTGAAAACCTGAAAGCATCGTCTTTCAATGAGCAGTTAAGAGGGTATGTCAAAAAAATGAAATCGCCGGAAAACAAAGACAGTCATATTCTGGAATCAATAAACCAAATTCATTATAGCCAGGCCGGTAGTTTCAGTGGCAAAACCATCAGCCCGGAACTTGTCAGGGTGCTATGGCTGATCGCTGGCTTTATTCTTTTAATCGCCTGTGTGAATTTTATAAACCTTGCAACGGCGCAGGCTGTGAACCGCTCAAAAGAAGTTGGTGTACGAAAAGTGATGGGCAGTAATAAATGGCAATTGAAGCTGCAATTCCTGGCTGAGACATTTTTAATTGTTATGACCGCGGTTTTGCTGGCCCTTATAATTAGTATCGTTTTATTACCGGCTTTAAGCAAATTGCTGGATTTGCCACTCGTATTCAATATCTTTCATAATCCAGCGGCTATCTTATTTCTCTTCATTGTGACCGGATGTGTAACATTGCTTGCCGGTTTCTATCCGTCCGTGGTCCTTTCAGGATTTAATCCAATTCATGCATTAAAAAGCCAACTGGCTGTAAAAAATACAAAAGGAATTTCGCTCCGCCGGGGC
>JAOQAL010000588.1 GCA_025963615.1 Chitinophagaceae bacterium
CGTATTGAGGTTGGCACTGCCTGCCGGAAAACGACCTTCCAATTCATCCGAATCGGAATTTACAACGCCTTCTTTATTGAGTTTTCTTTTACAATATTCAAGACACCATTCAATGAGCGGCCATAGCTGCTGCGCTTCCCCGATGTCACCTCTTGTCAATGAATAACGGGCGGCGCCATAGGCAATCATAGCCGCATCACCGCGGTCCCCGGCGCCATTCCAGATATCAAGTCCTTCGGCTATAATGGAACTTGGTATCGGATTATACGCATCATTCATAAACCTTGCAAAATGCAGATAGGCATTTAAGGACGCTTTATTTCCATATTCATAACCGAGATAAGGGAAAAAAGGACCGATATATTCTGCCTGGTCATTGGCCCAGATAGCGGCATAATACGATTCTCCACCTGGACTATGCATCGGTCCTCCTTTGGTTTCATAGATGCTTTCCGATGCTCTTATTTTGGCGAAATTGAATTCCCTGTTTAAAACCGTATCGGGCGTTTCAAGTACAAGATTTTTCCAGAGATCCTGTACCAGGGCAAGCCGGTTTATTTTTTCATTTTCCAGATCCACCGCGGGCAGCATTTCATTTGTTTTGATGCCGGAATAAAAAATTGAAAAACTTAATGCTTCATTGGCAGGAAGATTAAAATTTCCGGCATTCATTACGTCTGCATGCAACCAATAGCTGCCTTCGGTTCCTTTTAATGAATCGGTGATATATACATTGTGCACCTGGGGTATTTCAAGCACGCAGGTCTTATTCGTGCTGTTCCGGATCGTATATATTTCACAGTATCCGGGCGCCGTGGTCGATGGAAAATATTGGCGGGTTAATTCCAGACCATCAGCTGTATTACTTTTTACGGTCAATATACCATTTAATGAAATGTTTTTTACCTTTTCGGCCGCTACGGGTTTGTAATTGATAGTTATCAATTCAAAACCGTCCAGGGAAAACCGACGGGTAAGGCTGGCATGGGTATTATTGGGTATCGTCCTCAGCATGGGCCATACCAGGCTGCGGGTGGCAGTAAACGAACTGTCCGCATTCACCGTATACCGGAGCACGACAGCTATTTTCTTGCCACTCATTTCAATATGATCGCTATGTGGAAGCTTGTCGGTGATGTTCCAGGTAATGGAATTATCTGAATTCATTTGCCAGCGCCGGTATTCCTGTGCGGATGCCGGCACGCACGAGGCTGCTGAGACTAAAAATAGAAACGGATAGATCATTTTCGGCTTTTTCATGAGCAGTATCAATTAGTATGAATTTTGGTTCAAATATTTTACTTAAAGAACGGCAAAAATTATAAACCAACAATCAAAGCTGATTTAAAAGTCTTTATGACGCCTTTACTCAGGAGAATTAATTATTAGCGGGTTAGGTTTATATTTGTCCTCCGGCACATGATTTCTCCCAATACGATACAGGAAATACTCAACCGCATTGATATTATTGATGTGGTTGGCGGCTTTGTAAAACTGAAACGCCGGGGAGCGAATTATCTCGGCCTTTGCCCGTTTCACAACGAGAAGAGCCCTTCTTTTACCGTATCTCCGGCAAAGGAAATTTATAAATGTTTTGGTTGTGGCAGAAGTGGCAATACCATCAGCTTCATCATGGAGCATGAGAAGTATAGTTATGTTGATGCCTTAAAATGGCTGGCGAATAAATACGGGATCGAGATAGAAGAAACATTCGCCTCGGACGAACAAAGGGAGCAGCAACAGGCGGCAGGGAGTTTATTTATCATCAATAGTTTTGCGCAGCAATTTTTTACAAAAATTCTTTTTGAGTCGGAAGAAGGACAGGATATCGGTCTCAGTTATTTAAAGGAAAGAGGCTTCCGCGATGATGTGATTGTTAAATTTCAATTGGGTTATTCGCCAGAGCAACGGGATGCATTTACAAAAGAAGCCCTGGCAAAACAATTTAACCGGGATCTGTTATTAAAAACAGGACTGATTGCAAACCGGAACGACCAGCTGGTGGACAATTACCGTGGTCGTATCATTTTTCCTGTTCACAACCATAGTGGAAAAATATTGGGCTTTGGCGCGAGGATATTAAAGAGTAACGATAAAGCGCCAAAATATATTAACACACCGGAAAATGAGATTTATGTAAAGAGTAAAATTCTCTATGGTTCCTGGTTTGCCCGGCAGGCGATTGATAAGGCGGATGAATGTCTGCTGGTCGAAGGCTATACCGATGTGATTTCATTGCACCAGGCTGGTATTGAAAATGTGGTGGCAAGTGGTGGAACGTCGTTAACACAGGATCAACTACGCATTGTAAAAAAATATACCAACAATCTTACGATCATTTATGATGGTGATGCGGCGGGAATTAAAGCCGCCCTTCGCGGTCTCGATATGGCGCTGGAAGAAAGCCTGAATGTGAAACTGGTGCTGATACCGGACAAAGAAGATCCGGACAGTTATGTGAATAAATTAGGCGCGAATTCTTTCAAGGAGTTTATTCAGAAGAATAAAAAAGATTTTGTACTCTTTCAACTGGAAGTGGCGTTAACAGATGCTGCCGGTGATTCCACCAAGAAAGCGGAAGTGGTAAACCAGGTGGCGGAAACGATCTCCAAAATCAATAAAACGGAAGATTTTACCAGGCAGCAGGATTATATCAGGCAATGCTCTGAAATATTAAAGATTGATGAAGGTGGCCTGCATGCATTGGTAAATAAATTTATCAGGAACCGGATTTCCACCCAGGAAAAAGCATTGCCATTCGAAGAAGCAAAGCTCCTGGAAGAAAATGCAGGCAAAGCCGCCGCTACGGATTATAATGATACCACTTTCAATCTTCTTTTTAAAGATGAATTACAGGAAAGGGAATTCGCCCGTATTTTACTGGAACATGGAAATAAGAAATGGAACACCGATCAGTTGATCGCCAATTATATCTTCAGTGAAATTATGGATGAAAGTCTTTTTGATAATCCTGAAATAATAAAGCTGGTTACAATTTATAAAGAAGCTTTGCTGCGACAGGACACACAAAAAACGGACAAAAGTTTTTTTATTTATCATCCGGATACTTCCGTGAGTGCCCTGGCTGTTTCCTTATTGAATTTTCCGTATGACGAAAGCGATCATTGGAAAAGAGAATTCAGCCAGTCCACCGGCTACCAGAAAAAGCTGTTTGAAAAAAGCTATGAGGATTTTATGCGGACCATTACCCAGGAGAAAGAAGATGTCTTAATGAGTTATTCAAAAATGGATGAAGATAGAACTCCCGCAGAAATAGAATCAGCGATCAATTATTTCAAGCTCCGCAAAGTGAAAAGAATGCTGTTGGAAAATCAGCATGATATGGAAAAGCCGCATACGGCCCAGGAATTCGAAACCTTACATCGTACGCATGAACATTTAAAAAACATGGAAAGGGACATTGTACAAAAAGCAGGTACCGTGATTATTAAATAGGTGGATTGCCGGAAAGTCTTGTTCCTTCATAAATTTCCATAATTGGAATTGAAATGCCCATGGTTTGTATGGAAAGTACTTTATTCATGTGTTTATATTCTTCCAGTTCCCAATGATTCTCTTTGTTCAGGCGGAACACTTCGACACCGATACTTTCTGAGTCAATAAGGATATACTCTTTGAGTACGGGAATATCCCGGTACAATTTAAATTTATCCCCCCGGTCATAAGATTTGGTTGATGGCGAAAGTATTTCAATAATAACGGATGGTTGGAGTGTGTCGCTGGCAGCATCCTTTTCCAGGATATCGCCACAGATAATTGAAATATCCGGATACGTATAGAGTGTGTTTTCGGGAATATGTATCCGCATATCACTGCCATACGGGCGACCCGTTTTGCCTTTTAACCGGTAG
>JAOQAL010000492.1 GCA_025963615.1 Chitinophagaceae bacterium
AAGATTGATTAACTTTTACATAATGTCCATGGCCTTAACAAAAGAAGTAGTGAAAAAAGGAAGAATCAACGTAAGCCAGGGCCAATGAGAATAAATGGCAAAAACGAGTGCAGCCGTGGAAATCAAAAACAATAACCAGTATAGTCCTGTATTTTTCTTCTGTTCTTCCATAGTGAAACAAATTTTGACAAAAATAAGGACGGACCATGAAATGGAAAAATGAATATTCACGATTCAATATCATTTTTACGAGCTTAAAAATTATTATACGGTCCGCTAAGCCTTGCAACCAAAACCGCTGATTCCGTTAAACAGGCTTTTAATAATTGAATTAGCTAATCCTTTTTATTATTTTCGCCCAAACATTCGTGTCTTAGATACATATTGATGAATCATTTTATGAGCAGGTTTCAACTATTTCCAGGATGAAAATTCAATTTTACCTACGGTACCATACTGAAGTTGGACAAAGTTTATGGATCAGCCAGACAGGCCATCTTGCCGGGGATGCTTCTCCCGCGAACGTGTTCTCCATGACTTTTTTGAACCAGGATTTCTGGCAGGCTGAATTAGAATTGTCCCTGAAACCAAAAGAAAGTTTCGCTTATAAATATTTCCTGAAAAATAAAGATGATGAAATAGTGGAGGAGTGGGGCCATGACAGGATCATTGACCCGTGCAAGTCCCCGGTGATGGAAACCATCGTAATTGATACCTGGAATTATGCCGGTGAATTTGAAAATGTTTTTTTTACCGCTCCATACCAATCCAGTTTACTGAAAGTGCATTCATCGAAAACAAAGACAAAGGCTCCTGACCATGTAACGCATATTTTTAAAATAAAGGCTCCGTTGCTACAAAAAAATGAAGTGGCTTGTATAACGGGAAGCGGCATTACGCTGGGACAATGGTCCACCACGCACCCATTAACCATGATCAAAGATGGTAACTGGTGGGTAGCGAGAATAGATCTTTCGGCAGACCCGTTACCGGTAACTTATAAATATGGCATATATAATACGAAGGAAGAGAAATTTGTCCGGTTTGAAGAAGGCGCTGACCGTTTTTTAATTGCGGGTGCCGAAACAAATAAGACAGTCATTCTTCATGATGGTTTTATTCACCTGCCAAACAATACGTGGAAAGGTGCTGGCGTCGCTATTCCTGTTTTCAGTCTGCGCAGTAAAAACAGTTTTGGTGTTGGCGAATTCAACGATTTGAAATTATTGGTTGACTGGGCAAAAAAAACAGGATTGAAATTAGTACAAATATTGCCTGTCAATGATACGACGGCAACGGGTAGCTGGACCGATTCTTATCCCTATGCCGGTATTTCCGCTTTCGCACTTCATCCGCTTTATATTAATCTTGAAACTGTTGCCGGGAAAAAAAACACGGATAAAATCAAGTCTTTTAAAAAGAAGCAAAAACAACTTAATGAATTGGCTGACGTGGATTATGAACAGGTGATGAAACTGAAAACGAAGGCATTAAAAGAACTGTATCATCTGTTGTACGAAGAATGTTTTGAGAGTGAGGATTATAAAAAATTCCATGCCCGGAATAAACACTGGCTGATACCTTACGCTGCATTCTGTTACCTGCGGGATAAATATGATACACCTGATTTTCAATTGTGGCAATCCGATGCAGTTTATAATAAAGCCGATATCGCTAAACTTTTTTCAGCCAAGTCCAAAAATGCAAAAGAGATTACTTTTCATTTTTTTGTACAATACCATCTTCACCTCCAGTTGAAAGAGGCTGCTGATTATGCTCATAAAAATCATATTGTCCTGAAGGGCGATATTCCTATTGGTATTTACCGCTATAGCTGTGATGCCTGGGTAAACCCGGACTTGTTTAATATGGATGAGCAAGCGGGGGCGCCGCCAGACGATTTTGCTGTGAAAGGGCAGAACTGGGGCTTTCCGACCTATAACTGGAAAAAGATGCATCAGGATGATTTTGCATGGTGGCACCAGCGTTTTGGACAAATGAGCAATTATTTTGACGCCTTCCGCATTGATCACATTCTCGGTTTTTTCCGCATCTGGAGTATACCCATGCATGCGATTGAAGGTATCATGGGTCATTTTTTCCCCGCCATCCCTGTTTACCGTAAAGAATTTGATGAAAGAAATATCCGGTTTGATTACCATCGGTATTGTAAGCCTTTTATCACCGACGATATCTTATCACAGGTTTTTGGCGAACATTCACAAAGAGTAAAACTGCAATTTGTTATACCGAACGATTTTGGGGGCTACGATATTGAATTAGCTTTTCAAACCCAGCGCCAGGTGGAAGATTATTTCATCACGCTGGAGCAAAATAACGAGAATAGTTTTATCAAACAGGGCTTGTTTGATCTTATCAGCAATGTGATTTTATTTGATGCAGATCTGCAAGGCGATGAATTTCATTTTCGCATTGCGATGGAACAAACATTTTCCTTTAAATGGCTTGATGACGAAACCCGCTATAAATTAAAAGAGCTCTACGTTAATTATTTCTACCGGAGGCAGGATGATTTCTGGAAAAAAGAAGCCCTGCATAAATTGCCGCAGCTCAAATCGTCTACCAACATGCTGATATGCGGTGAAGACCTTGGCATGGTACCCCATTGTGTTTCGGAGGTAATGAACCAGCTAGGCATCTTAAGTCTCGAGATTCAACGTATGCCAAAAAACCCGATGACTGAATTTTTTCATCCTAACCAGGCGCCTTATTTATCTGTTGTTACTCCTTCCACGCATGATATGAGTACCATCCGCGGGTGGTGGCAGGAAGACCATGGGCGAACCCAGCGTTTTTATAATTATATATTAGGACAGGCAGGGGAGGCGCCCTATTACTGCGAGGCCTGGATAAACAGGGCCGTCTTATTGCAACATTTATATTCTCCCGCCATCTGGAGCATCTTCCAGTTACAGGACATTTTAGGCATTAGTGAAAAAATCCGGCGGCCAGACCCGGAAAAAGAACGGATCAATATACCTGCTGTTCCAAAATATTACTGGCGTTACCGCATGCATCTCCTGCTAGAAGATTTATTAAAGCAAAAAGAATTTAACGAAGAGTTACATGACTATGTTATACAAAGCGGCAGAGCTTAGTATATATTTGGCGCATCAAATAACCATTCAACGATCCAATTACGACCTACCGGTGACGAATAGTTCAAAAGCCGGTCGTTGTAGTTAAC
>JAOQAL010000597.1 GCA_025963615.1 Chitinophagaceae bacterium
TCCATAGCGATCACAATTTGTGAACCGGTTTTAAATCCAGCGGCGCCAATAGCAGTCAATACCGTTTCAATGGCTTCCTCATTGCTTTGAATGTTTGGCGCAAAACCACCTTCGTCCCCAACATTGGTGCTGAATCCTTTTTTCTTTAATACCGATTTCAACGCATGAAAAATTTCAACGCCCCAACGCAAACCGTCGCTGAAATTATTAGCGCCCACAGGCATCACCATAAATTCCTGGAAATCTATTTTATTATCGGCATGGGCGCCACCATTTAATATATTCATCATCGGTATCGGCAACGTTTTGGCATTGGTGCCACCGATATAACGGTATAATGGCAAGCCGGCTTCTTCCGCTGCAGCTTTGGCTACGGCCATACTAACAGCCAGTATTGAATTGGCTCCTAACTTTCCTTTATTGGCCTCACCATCCAGTTCGATCATTAATTGATCAATACCAGTCTGGTCTGCAATATCATACCCTAGTAATTTCGGAGCGATAATATCATTTACATTCTTTACCGCTTTCAATACCCCCTTGCCGAGGTAGATTTTCTTATCACCATCACGAAGTTCAACGGCTTCATGAATGCCCGTGCTTGCGCCGCTGGGTACAGCAGCCCGGCCCAGGGCGCCTTCATCTGTTATTACATCTACTTCCACCGTTGGATTACCGCGGCTGTCTAATATCTGTCTTGCAAAAATTTCGGAAATGTAACTCATGATTGATTTATAGTTTATTTTTCTAGTTTATAATCCTGGTACCAGTAATGTCATTCAGTTAAGCTTGGTTTGCGCCTTCGCTGAAGCGGTACCGTAACCGGCCGGAGCTTTGCGAAGTCACCGTCGCACGCTGATCCTGTGTTAATTTGATTCACCTTTTTGAGTAAGCGTTCTGAATACATCTTCAAGGCTCTGGCTTTCGCTTTGCAAAGAAACAATATTGAGGTTATGCTGCAATGCTAATTCTAAAATTTGTTTACGTACTGATTCGGAGGCGATCGTAGTAATCTGAAAATTGCAGGGGGAAACCTGGTGTACCTTTTCCGCACCGTTAAGGCTATCAAGGAGTGATTTATCGATCACTTCTTTAAATTGTACAATGACAACTTGTGTCTCCTTATTTCCTTTTTGCAGCTTGCTCAATTTATCATCCGCCACCAGCTCTCCTTGATTGATAATGATCACCCGGTCGCAGATCGCCTCTACTTCCTGCAGGATATGCGAAGAAAAAAGAACCGTTTTGTTTTGACCCTGTTGTTTAATCACTTCCCGGATCTCGATAATCTGGTTGGGATCAAGTCCGGAGGTTGGTTCATCTAATATCAATACCTCGGGATTATGAATCAGCGCAGCAGCCAACCCGACTCGTTGCTTATAACCCTTTGATAACTGGCCGATTTTCTTTTTGGCTTCCGGGATTAACCCAACCAGGAGAATGACTTTCTCTATGGCTTCTTTTTGATTTTTTACTTCATGTACTTCAGCGATAAACGATAAATATTCCCGTACATACATGTCATAATAGAGTGCATTGGATTCCGGCAGGTACCCGATTTTCTTTTTGGTTTCCAGGGGCTGGTCCGCAACATGAATCCCGCAAACAAATGCATCGCCACCGGTTTGTTGCAGGTAACCGGTCAGGATCTTCATCGTGGTACTTTTACCGGCGCCATTGGGACCGAGAAAGCCAACGATCTCTCCCTTATTTATTTTAAATGAAATGTTATTGACTGCTTTTTGCTCCCCGTAGACTTTCAGAAGATTTTTTACTTCAATAGACATAATAAAAATGCGGATTAACCAATTTGCTGTTTGCGAATTTAAGTGATTTCATCCGCACCCCCGTTCGCAGGATGGTTTCCCGATCCGCTACACATTGCGTCAAGTTAATTTTCCAGTTTGTTGTATGCTATCAAGGGAGCAGCGATATAGCGTTGAAGTCACAGGAGTACCTAAGCTCCAACAGGGAACCGTCCGGAAATCAGCCTGTCCCGATTTTATATCGGGAAGGCGTATTCGTTTTTCCCGATAGCCATCGGGACTTTTATTGTCGCAGATCCCGGTGACTATCTCATTAGCGTCAAGCTAATTTTCCAGTTTGTTGTGTGCTGTCAAGGGAGTAGCGATATACTGCTGAGGTCACAGTAGCATTCAAGCCCCATCAGGGAACCAGCCCGAAAACGCGCTGTTATCGTTTTCGGGGGGCCTTTTTGTTTCTTTTTGGCCACACAAAAAGAAAAAGAAAAGCAACCAAAAGCTCATTTGATATCCAAAAGCTCAACGAAGATTTAAAAAACTTGACGCCTATGCGATCCACTACAGATCATCATATTCATACAACTCGTCAATATGAGTACCCGCTTTCATTTCATAAACCGGGTTTATCAATCCATCATTGAGTCCGTAGACCCAGCCATGCAGGTCCGGGCGTTGTTCTTTTTTCCACGCCCGTTGTATTATGGAGGTTTTGGCAAGATTAAACACCTGCTCTTTTACATTTAATTCTGTCAGGCGGTTTGTTTTTTTATCCTCATCGGTGATGGCATCTAATTCTTCCCGGTGAAGGCGGTACACATCTTTTATATTACGTAACCACATATTCAGAACGGGTTTAAAATCATTATTGGTAATAGCGGCTCTAATTCCACCGCAGCCATAATGACCACACACGATCACATGACGTACCTGCAGGTGATTGACGGCATAATCCAATACACTCAGTAAATTAACATCCGTATTTACTACCAGGTTCGCCACATTGCGGTGAACAAAAATTTCACCCGGCTGTGTATCCGTTATTTCATTGGCCGGTACCCGGCTGTCACTACAGCCAATCCATAAAAATTCAGGCGTTTGTAAGTGTAACAGGCGATCAAAAAAATCAGGGTCTTCTTCCAGTTTCCTGGCCGCCCATTTTTTGTTATCGTTTAATAATACCTCATATGCTTTCATATATTACCGGCTTTGGATTCAAAAATAGCCTTTAATTCACTCTAAAGGAGTTGCCTCCGACCGTTCTCTAAACAATAGAAATTAAAGATTTAATTAAAAAATGACAAAACAATTAAAAAACTTTGCATTTTCCCATTTAGTTTTACAAACAGAAATAATTGTTATCGAACACTTTTGCCTGCCTGCTGTTAATTATTTCCTGACCGGAATACTGAATACAAGTTTCAGGTTCCTTAATAACCGTTAGTACGGGAATAGTCAATTTTAATTTTTTATTTTTATCAATGGTTTGGTTTGCAAAATGCAAATTATTATCTTTCAGCACTTCTAATGAACATAAAGAGAAAAAAATATAACACGTTCCAGCTCAGCTCAGCTGTCTTTATGGTTCTCGCGTTGGTATGGCTTACCATCAGTTCTCCCTTTGTTTATGCCAGCCAGCAACAACTTGCCAAGCAAAATAAAAATACAAATACCGGATCTTCCGTGGCAGGTAATGAAGAAGAATCTGCCAATCCTTTTGGCAGTAACACGGAAGAAAAAGTGCCCAATAGTAGTTCCTTTTCTGAAGAATACCTGCATGACCATCACGTAGCAGATTGTTTTTTCTCCATAGCGCTGCAGTACCATGACTCCGGGAATGCAGGCACTTATATTGCTTTTCACGGCGAACTCCTGGTTCCTCCACCCAACGTTGCATAGTTTAAATCTCACGTATTGTTAAAGGCTTTTTAATAAGGCTTATTTAATTATTCCGGCTATTATCAACTGTGATAACGGCTATTTAAACTATTTACCCAATGAGAAAGCATTCAGAGGAATATCTACAAAATATAACCCCTTACCAGGGGTATGAGTTATTGCTGCAGGGCAACCAGCGGTTTATCAATAATCTTAAAACAAACCACGATCATTTAGCATTGATTAACCAGACAAGTGAAGGGCAATATCCATTCGCAGTCATATTAAGCTGCATGGACTCGCGTACATCCACCGAGCTAATCTTCGATCAGTGCCTGGGTGATTTATTCAGCATCCGGATAGCCGGCAATATTGTGAATAATGATATACTGGCCAGTATCGAGTATGCTATAAAATATGTCGGCTCCAAAGTATTGATGGTGCTGGGACATACCGGGTGTGGCGCCATTAAAAGTGCCAAACAAGGCGTCACGGACGGACACATAACCGATCTGCTGAAACGGATACATCCTTCCATCAGCAAAGCATTGCTGCAGGATGATGATAATCATTTGTTTGATGATAACGTGGCCTACGCCAATGTAGAAAACAGCCTGGAAGAAATACTGACACGAAGTGAAATTGTAAAAGAGATGTTTAAAAAAACACAGATCGGAATAGTAGGTGGCGTATATAACGTTGAAAATGGCAAAGTTGATTTTTTTAAAAACTTAACCACGAAAAAAAAAGAAGATAACCAGTTGGTAATTGTTTAAAAATGCCATGATAAAATGAGCCGTCCTGCCATGCGGGATGGCTTATTTCACCAGAACTCCATTAAAAGAAAAAATAAAAATGAAATTTAGTACAAAGACATTAAAATCGGATTTACCCTCGGGACTTGTAGTTTTTTTGGTGGCACTACCCCTTTGCCTGGGTATTTCGCTGGCATCCGGAGCACCATTTTTCAGCTGTTTAATATCCGTCATTATTGGCGGTGTTGTAATCGGCGTGTTAAGTGGTTCCAAACTGAGTGTAAGCGGACCCGCCGCCGGCCTGGCGGCATTGGTGCTGGCGGCTATTACCAATATCGGCGCATTTGAATTGTTTCTATGCGCAGTATTGATAGCCGGTATATTACAGGTATTGATGAGCGTTGCCCGCCTGGGTGGCATAGCCAATTATTTTCCGTCGAGTGTTATTAAAGGCATGCTGACCAGTATTGGTATTTTAATTATCGCCAAACAGATTCCACATGCCGTCGGTTATGACCGCGATGAAAAAGGTAACCTGACAGAACTGTTTCCTTTTGGAAATGAGGATTGGCATGAATTATTGCAACCCCTGCAACATATCGATGCCGGGGTTTTTATCATTTGTCTCATCTCTATTTTGATAATGCTCGTTTGGGAAAGGCCATTTATCAGGAACAAAGTAAAGTTTATACCCGGCGCCCTGGTAGCCGTTATTATTTCTATTATCATCAATGAAATACTGAAAGCGTCAAAAAATTCTTTCGTTATTACAGAAGATCATTTGGTACGGATAAAAGCGGCTAATAGCCCGGCTGAATTTTTTGGGTTTTTTACCCTCCCGGATTTCAATGGTTTTTTAAACAGTAAGGTCATCGTTACAGGTATTATGATTGCCATTATCGCATCCCTTGAAACCTTGCTGAGTATCGAAGCGGTGGATAATATCGATCCCGAACGGAATGTTACCAATACCAACAGGGAATTAATGGCACAGGGAATTGGCAATAGTATATCGGGTTTAATAGGAGGCTTGCCAATCACCAGTGTGATTGTTAGAAGCAGCGCTAACATCCATGCGGGCGCAAAATCCAAATGGTCGGCCATCTTTCACGGATTTTTATTATTGTTTACAGTCATCAGCATTCCGCATCTACTCAACCTTATTCCTTTATCTTCTTTAGCGGCTATCCTGCTTTTGACAGGATATAAACTTTGTAAACTTTCTGTTTTTAAGCAGATGTTTAAAAATGGCAAATATCAATCCATTCCTTTTTTTGTTACGGTAGCTGTGATCATCGGCATCGATCTCATGGGCATTTACCCACCGTTAAAGGGCGAGGGCCTATTGGTAGGAGTGGTAGCCGGCCTGGTTGCGGCGTTTGGTGCTATACTGCATGGCAATCTGAAAAACTCCTATTATTTCCATAAATCCAAACATCACGAAGGTGACATTATCCGGATACGATTATCCGAGGAAGTATCCTTTCTGAATAAAGCGGCTATACGGGAAACACTGGATCATATACCGGCAAATTCCAGCGTGGTAATTGATGCGTCACACACAGACTACATAGATTTTGATGTGCTGGGATTAATTAAGGAATTCAGGGATATAAAAGCCCCACTCAAACACATCACCTGCAAACTGGAAGGCTTTAAAGAAAAATACCAGATCGAAAATCAACTCAACGTACAATCGGTCCATTAACTAAAATCCCTGCCAGCATGAGTATTACAACATTTGATGAAAAACAGGTACTGCATGAATTAAGACATTACCTGCCGGCTCAAACGCCAATTAAAGATTTTATTCATCATAATTCTTTGCATGCATACCAGCACATGAAGTTTTATGATGGCATTTTTAAAGCCGGTAAAACCTTCGGCTACCAGGTTACGCTGGGACTGGAAGATTTCAGGAAACTGTATAAAACCGGGCGGATTAAAAATAATGTGTTCGAAAGAGTTATCACCGAAAGAAAAGGCGTGGAAAATTTACAGGAGTGGAAGAAGATCCTGTTATCAAAAGAATTTGATACCCATAACGAGCAAAGAATCGGGAAGCTAAGGGGTAACTGGAAAAGCAGGAATAAGATCGACCTCGACAATTTAGTTCATCCCCTGCTATTCCGGATTTTGTGCAGCTATCTTGACCAGGGCATTTCATTGTGGAAGTTCCCGTTAAATGAAGAAGGCTTTCTGGCGTCTGTAAAAGAACTGGAAAGGAAAAGTGTGGTCAGTTTTTTTAAATCAAAAAGGGCAAAGGATTTCTTACTGAATGAAAACTATGACTTGAAAAGTTTACTGGCAATCGTGGTGGGTGATGAAGCTTACTTTGAACAATACCTGTTCGACCAGCAGTTCAGTCACCAGGGCTGGAGCGGTATGGTATCAGCGGTAGAAGAAGCGCCACATACGTTATTGGACAGCAAAAAAATATCGCTGCATGAGTTAATTATACTGGAACTGTTGCTCGAAATTGACGCGCTGGATTTTCATTTGGGAAAAAACTGGCAACCCCTGGCTGAAACCGTAAATATAAAACCACTCAACCTGTTTGAAGAGGTTCCGGCCACTGAATTACAGGAGGTTTTTATTCTATGGCAGAATGCCTTTGAATGGAGTTACTACGATGAAGTATTGACCGGCCTGGCCTTGCAAAACACAAAAGCCGCCACAGCACCTGTTGTAAAAAGTTTCCAGGCTATTTTTTGTATTGATGAAAGAGAATGTTCCATACGCCGGCATATTGAATCAACGGACCCTGATTGTGAAACATTGGGCTCACCGGGTTTTTTTGGAGTAGAGTTTTTCTTTCAGCCGGCCAATGGAAAGTTTTATGAAAAGCTTTGTCCCGCACCCGTTACGCCAAAATATCTAATCAAAGAAACCGAAGTAAAAGAAAAACGAAAGCATGAACTGCTTTATACTGGTAAAACGCAAACGTTGTTAGCGGGTACTTTAAGTTCACTGACACTCGGATTTTTTGCCGGCGCAAGGCTGATACAGAATATTTTCAGGCCCCGAATGAGTCCGGCTATCTCGAACGCTTATTCCCACATGCATAAACATTCGATATTAACCATCAGGAATCAGGATGTAAATGATAAAGAGAACGATTTACAAATCGGGTTTACCATTAACGAAATGACCGCAAGGGTAGAAGGTTTGTTGAGAGGCATTGGATTGATAAACGATTTTGCACCCTTGGTGTATGCCGTGGCACATGGCAGCAGCAGCGCCAACAATCCGCATCACAGCGCCCATGATTGCGGCGCCTGCAGCGGAAGACCGGGTTCTGTAAATGCAAGGGTGTTCGCCCACATGGCGAATCACCCGGACGTGAGGACTTTACTCCGGGAAAGGGGGATCGATATTCCCGCGACAACACAGTTTGTTGGGGGTATGCACGATACGGCCGCGGAACAGGTGGATTTTTATGATGAATACCTGTTGAATGAAAAAAATGCAGCCGGCCATATACAAAACCTTATAGCATTTGAAAAAGCATTGGACTTAAATGCAAAAGAACGTTCCCGCCGCTTTGCATCGATTAATACAAAAAATAGTTTGCAAAAAGTGCGGCAGGACATTTTGCAAAGATCCGTTTCGATGTTTGAACCCAGACCGGAATTAGGACATGGTACCAACACCCTTTGCATTGTAGGCAACAGGAATTTAACCAAGGGTTTGTTTTTGGACCGGCGGGCTTTTTTAAATTCTTATGATTACAATACAGATCCCGATGGCAAGTTGCTGACAGGGGTGATGCGCCCAATAGGGCTTGTATGCGGCGGCATCAATTTAGAATATTATTTCTCCCGGGTAGATAATTATAAATTAGGGGCCGGCACTAAACTACCACACAATGTAATGGGATTGATTGGTGTGGCCAATAGCAGCGATGGAGATTTGCGCCCAGGCCTTCCCTTGCAGATGATAGAAGTGCACGATCCGGTCCGGTTGCTCGTCCTGGTACAACATCGCCCGGAAATTGTATTAAAAGCAATCCAATCTGCTCCTGAAATATATGAATGGTATGTTAATGAATGGGTACATATAGCAGCCATACATCCGGAAACCCGGGAATACTACTATTTTAAAAACGGCGTCTTTACACTATACAGGCCAACAGTTCAAAAAGTAGCTACGATGGGTGATGTGGAGAAATTTGTGGAGGCTGCAAAGGAAATGGAATCAAATTATATAGTGGACGCCACCAAAGAAAACCTGCCTGTTTACGCTTTAAATTAAACTTCACCATGTCGCAGATACTTCAATTGTTTATTTGGTTGCCATTGGTTGGCTTTTTAACCGGTATGCTGATTCCCAAGAAAAAAGAAAAAACTATTTCCGGGATAGCCATGGCAGTTACGGCAATTCATTTGATGGCTATGGTTGGTTTTATTGTCTATTGGTTACGGAAGGGTGATGCCATACTGGATATAAAGCACATCGTGTTGTATAAAACAACGGCCTTTGAATTTTTTATCGATTTTTATTTCGATAAAACAACAGCCACCTTCGCACTGATCGGTTCGTTAATCACCTGGCTTGTTTCAATATTCAGCCGGTATTATATGCATCGCGATGGCGGATTCAAGCGATTCTTTAATACATTGCTGTTATTTTTTCTGGGATATAACCTGGTAATTTTTGCCGGAAATTTTGAAACACTTTTTATTGGTTGGGAAATACTGGGCTTTTGTTCCTTCCTGCTTATCGCATTTTACCGCGACAGGTACCTGCCTGTCAAAAATGGGTTGAAAATAATTTCAATTTACCGGTTAGGGGATCTGTGCCTCATGCTCGCCATGTGGTTGTGCCATCACCTGTTTCATGAAAATATTACGTTTAACCAACTGCGTGATACGGCATTTATCAATGGCCATCTTACATCTCAGGATTCCATGTTTATATTTATTGCCATTATGATTTTGATTGCGGCAGCGGCCAAATCCGCGTTGTTACCTTTTTCATCCTGGTTGCCCAGGGCTATGGAAGGGCCCACCACGTCAAGTGCTGTCTTCTATGGTTCGCTTTCCGTAAACCTGGGGGCATTTCTTTTAATCCGTACCCTTCCTCTTTGGGAAAATATTCCTGCGATCAAAATTTCAATTATTGTTTTAGGCGTCCTGACAAGTTTGATAGGTGCTTCCATAGCCCGGGTGCAGCCAACGGTTAAAACACAAATTGCTTATTCATCCATTACACAAATCGGGTTGATATTCGTGGAAGTGGCCTTAGGATTTCATACCCTGGCCTTGATTCATTTTGCTGGTAATGCGCTCCTGAGAACCTACCAATTGTTGGTATCACCTTCTGTCTTAAGTTACCGCGTGCATGATATGTTTTTCAACTTTACTCCAACCACCCCCAAATACAGGCATGGTTTTTTGAACAGATTGAATAATTCATTCTTTATGCTGGGGATCAAGGAATGGAACCTTGACTGGTTGTTGTATCGTTTATTCTGGAACCCGTTTAAGTGGATTGGAAGAAATATGAGTTTCCTGGTGAGGCAGGTATCGCTGGTTCTATTAGCTGTTTTTTTCCTGTTGGGATTTTTCAGTTTTGCAGCGAAAGAAAATATTCCGGATCATCTTGATAATGTATTACCCGTTATCTTTTCATTTACCGGGTTATTATTAATATTAACGGCTTTTGCAGAACGGGGCGATGCCCGGAGAGCCTGGCTGTTGGTATTAGCGGGTCAGGGCTTTGTTACCCTGTCAATTGCATTGAATGAGGAGATGCCGGTGCACCAGGTACTAATGTATCTGAGCGGTGTCATTGGTTCCGCTGTGGCGGGGTATATCTGTTTGAATAAAATAAAATCCCTGGATAATGACATTGTGATGAACCGGTATCATGGCTACGCATCCGAAAAACCTGTAACCGCGTTTGTGTTCCTGCTTTGTTCATTGGGCACGATCGGGTTTCCGTTTACCCCGACTTTTGTTGGCATTGATTTATTGTTCACGCATATTCACCGTGACCAGTTGTTATTGTTAATCCTTACGTCATTGAGTTTTATCTTTATTGAATTGTCCATTTTGCGTATCTATACCCGTATTTTTTTAGGGCAGCATAAAAAGAATAATCACCCGGTTGCTTACAGGTCTTCTTGAAAAACGGATGAATTGTTTTTGAGAAAAAAAGATTATTCAGCCAAATTAATAATGGATTACAGCTCATCCGGGTTTGCGGGCAGGCGGGTGTATTCACCTTTCAGTGCATAGTATCCGAAGATCATAAAGCCAATGGCTATCGGAATGAATACCCCGATAAAAACGCCCCATTGTATTTTGGTATCAATAACCGGCTTTTTGGAAATTTCACTGACAGCGGTTTTAGCCAGGTAATAAATGGCGAGGGGACCTGCTATTAACCAAACGATACCGGCCAGCTTTTTTATCGTATTCATATAATTTTTTTTAAAACAGTTTCAGTGATTAATCAGTAACATCCGGATCGATCCTGTTATTAATATAGATTGCGCCGATGATGAAACAAACAGCAGCAATAAGTATTGGATAAAATAATCCTACCAGTTTGTCATCCGTATAAATCGTTGTAAGTAATGTAGCAATGAAAGGCGTTAAGCCTCCAAATACACCGTTGCCGATATGATAGGGAAGGGACATGGAGGTGTAACGGATACGGGTAGGGAATAATTCCACCAGGAAAGCTGCTATGGGACCATACACCATCGTAACATAAAAGATCATCACAAACACGATCATTACCATTTGCCAGTAACCATTGTTACCGATATTTTTTGAAACCTTTACTTCCGGTTTGAGCGTTATTTTATGGTGCTCAGCATATAACGTGTCGGTTTTTGTCTCCGTCATGACCAGGCCATCATCATAAACTGTTTTGATGGCAACCGACCTCAGGGTATCAGGACTTTTACCAATAATTTTCCGCGTTGTTTTTATTTCTTTTTTATCAGCCAGCTCCATTTTGGTCTTTACATCGGCCAGCGTGAGCAATCTTCCGAATAATGGACGATAGGTTACTACGGCCAACAGCATTCCAGCCAGCATGATCCATTTTCTTCCTATTTTATCGCTCCAGCCACCGAATACAACAAAGAACGGCGTGGCAAATAAAATAGCCCAGATCAAAATGGTCCGTGATTGCTCAAAGTCTATTTTGCAGGCATTTTCAATAAAAGATTGCGCATAGAACTGACCGGTAT
>JAOQAL010000493.1 GCA_025963615.1 Chitinophagaceae bacterium
CGTGGAAGTTTGAATTAAATAACGAGCTACAGGGTAACCTTCAACAAAAAACAGCTTTATTCGATGGCAACAATAATATACTGTTATGGAATGCTTATTTTGGAGAAAATTTTTTGAAGAATGATAAAGCCATCATCAAAATAATCGGGCATGATATACTTAACCAGAACACCGGTTATTCAAGATATATCAGCAGTAACGTAATACAGGAAACAAATTATCAAAGCATCGCAAGATATTTTCTTCTAAGCTTTGTTTGGAATTTTTCAAAAAATTCTACTGGCAACAAGGCAGATAGGTAAATCCAGATACCGAATTCAGGTTCGCTTTCCAGAAAACGTTTTTGAACATCGTTTTACGGATTTTGTATAATTTTATCATGCTCAAATAAAAAATTAGCCCTGTCGAGGCTACTCAAGAAGCTACAAATTCGCCCATCGGTTGATCTTCCAGGTGTAATTCAATTGCCTTTTCGTTCCTGCAGTCTCTGACAAGGTCTGCTCCTGAAGTGGTAATATCCGGCATATTAACAGAGGGTCTTTTCCTGATTTTATTTATATAGTGGCGTGCAGCCGCTTCATAACGAAAGGGAAAAGCCTGGAAGAGATTGAAAAAATGTTCAGTTAAGATATGCTGAATTCAAAAGTTTAGAAGTCAGCATGATTTGCTTCCATCATTTTCCTTTATTCTGTCGGTGTAACACCTTTTATTTCCTTAAAAAGCCGTTCTGGATACGATCTTTTTCTAGTTAACGGTTACAGAATAACGGGTATCCCTTTTTGTATCAAATACAATTACTCCCTCTTCCCTTTGATACGCAATTGTTTTTCCTTGCTGATCTTTAATGTTGACATTACCAGCGAGTAAGATATTACAGGGTAATCCCCTGCTCGAAAAGATTTTTATGTTTTTTACTTTTCCCTGCTGCCAGTTAAAAGAAACTTCAAACCCGTTACGGGCTCTCAGGCCTTTAACTGATCCGTCTTGAAGCGAAGGATCTGAAGGCAAAGCCGGCAATAACCGGATAATGTTTTTCTTACCGTGACTCTGCATCAGCATTTCCGCGATACCTGCAGTAGCACCCAGGTTTCCATCTATCTGGAAAGGTGGCCCTGCGCAAAAAAGATTAGGATAGGTACCCGCACCATTACTATATTCAATTGTTGTAACCGTCGAAGGCGTTAAAAAAATTCGCAGGAGATTAAAGGATTCATTTCCATTTTGCATACGTGCATTTAAAGCCATCCGCAGCGCCAAAGCCCAACCAATTCCAATTTTCTTTCGCCTTATTAACGTTACCGCTGCCGCTTTTGTAAACTCCGGAGTTCCCCAGGGTGTAATTTCATCAAGCGGATAAACTCCCAACAAATGCGAAGTATGACGGTGTTCAGGCTCAGCTTCTTTATAATCTTCCAGCCACTCCTGCAATGCTCCTGTCGAAGGACTTATCTGCAACGGTGCAAGTCTTGGAACAATCAAACGAAGACTATCACTCCAGGCTTTATCAATATTTAAAATAGTAGCAGACTCTATTGCTTCATTCAATATCTCCCGCCCGAATTGCATATCGACGGTTGGACCCATACAATTGGCGATATGTTCTCCATTGGGTCCAATAAATGAATTCTCTGGTGAATTGGAAGGAGCTGTGACCAACCATTTATGTTTTGGTTCTTCTATTAAAATATCGGTAAAGAATTGCGCCGCTCCTTTGATAACAGGATATACGGAAGCCAGAAAATTTTTATCCGGATTATACAGGTAATGTTGCCACAGATGCATGGTAGCCCAGGTGCCGCCGGTAACAGTAGAACCCCAGTTGGCACTTTCTCCCGGTGAAGTGTAGCCCCATGGATTAGTAATGGGATGTGTTACCCAGCCTCTGGCTCCATAGTAAGTCTTTGCCGTGCGGCTTCCATAATCAGCCATCTGCCCCAATAAAGTGAACAAAGGTTGATGACACGCTGCAAGATTAGTAACTTCAGCGGGCCAGTAATTCATTTGCACATTAATATCTGTGTGATAGTCGCCGTTCCAGGGTGTCTGGTATTCATCTGCCCATAAACCTTGCAGGTTAGCGGGCATACCACCCGGTCGTGAAGAAGATATTAATAAGTATCTACCGAAGTTAAAATACATATTGACCAGGTCAGGATCCGATGCACCATTGGCGAATCTTGTCAATCGTTCTACTACACTTAGCTGAGCTATTTCTTTTTTGTTTTCACCAGCCGTAAAATTTAAACGACACCTGTTAAAATAATTTTGGAAATCTTTTATATGCGCAGTTAACAATTTTGTCCAGGATATACCTGCCGCTTTGTTCAATGTTTGTAACACAACGGGCAATGGTTCCGGTCCCCGCTTCTCTACTTTTGGCCAGTTCATGTCGGTATTGGCTCCTACTAATAATATACATTCGTTGGCGCCCATGATCACTATACTGCTATCAGTAACAGATAACTGACCGCCGATAGGTATTGCTTTTAATACAGAAGCATAATGAATACCTTCATCCCCTTCACTATTCAGGATTCCCTGCAGATACATCTGATCTTTTTTCATCGCATAACCAGCTCGTTCCTTTCTGTGCAAACGGGCAGTAAAAGACAGAGCGCCCGGTTTAGAAGCCTTTAACCGGACAATGATTAGCTGGGCCGGGGCTGACACCATCACTTCTTCTGAATAAGTGATACCCTTTCTTTGCCAGGAAGTTCTTGTAAAAGCGCTGTCCAGCCGTAGCGTTCTTTGATAATTTTGAACAGGCAAATGCCCATCCTGCCAATTAATAAAAAGATCCCCCAGCGTCTGGTAACAACCAAATTTTACGTTAGCCCCGTTTCCTGAACCAGAACCTTTTCCTTTGCAAATAAAATGGGCCTGCATGATATCCTGAGCTTCTGCATTTTTGCCTTCGAGTAACAATTGCCTGATTTGAGGAAGATATTTGATTGCATCAGGATCATCCGCATTTTGTACTCCCCCGCTCCACATTGAAATTTCATTTAAAACAATTCTCTCCCTATCCGTTCTTCCAAAAACCATGGCCCCCAGCCGGCCATTTCCTAAAGGAGAAGAAGAATGATAATTGTCTGCTGGCTCCTTAAACAACATGCGGACATCATTCTGCGCATTAAGATCAAGGGAATATAAAAAAAGAAATACAAGGCTTCGCTGACAGATTACTTTCAATGATGGCATAACATGGTTTTAAAATAGTAGATATATATCTATGACAAGATACGTGTTCGTCACATTAAAAAAAACAGAATTATTAATGAAAATGATGGACTTCTTACAGATCAATTATCACCGCCCACCCGTAGCTCCGTGGCAAATAGGACAAGCGGAAATAGTGATAGAGAATCCAAATACTATAAGATTGAAGTATCGAAAAAAGTTTTCGATAAAGATTGGAGTGGTGCTGATGATAATTGGGTAAAGAGTTCTCATCCCTTGCTTTTGAAATCAATAATAAGATCATCGAAAAGAAAAACCTGGTACATGATCTTATCAAGCGTAGTTACAATTTAAATAAATTTGCAAATGACCGGTTCCACAGCGCCAAAATTCTTATTCATCGTTTTACACTTAACTTAGTATATACAATGGATGCCAAAGAAATCTTAAAAGTTCATGTAGCTAAATTAGCTTCGCTGACCGATGAACAGTTTGATTATTTCTTTTCGTTTTTTAAAAAACAGCGTTTTAAAAAGGGGCAGGCCATCATCAGCGAAGGCGATGCAGCCGACTGTGAATATTTCGTGATCTCCGGCTGCTTAAAATCCTTCTTTATCAACGATGACCTGAAAATGTTTATCCTGCAGTTTGCCATGCCAACCTGGTGGGCCTCTGATTACAATGCCTTGTATAATCATACCCCGGCCACGATCAGCGTTGACTGCATTACTGATACAGAAGTACTTTGTCTTACCAATGACGACAGGGAAAACCTATGTAACGAACTTCACAATGCCGAACATTTTTTCCGGTGGCGAACCAATAAAGGCTATGTTGCGGCGAATAAAAGACTGCTATCGTTTATGAATAATAATGTGAAATACCGCTATGAAGAACTGCTAAAACTTTACCCCGAACTCTATAATATTGTACCTAAAAACCTGATTGCTGCTTATTTGGGTGTGTCAAGAGAAACGTTGAGCCGCCTATATCAGGGCGAAAAGTGATGTACATCACATAAATGCTACCTCTCTTTAAAAGTGATGCAGGTCACACAGCTTCCCGGATTTCCTTCCCAACTTTGTGTTACAATTAAAAACATAAAGACAATGGAAACTCAAAAATTTAAGATCGTAAGCACTCAAAGCAATATTGATTGGATAGGCAGAAAGGTAACCGGCGCACACAATGGCACTATGGGCGTTAAAGAAGGTGTATTGATGCTGAATGATGGTAAACTTACAAGCGGTAAAATCATTGCCGACATAGCGTCTATCAAAATACTGGATATAACCGACCCTGTAACAAATACCCAGTTTGCCGGCCATCTGGCTTCTGATGATTTCTTCTCAACTGAAAAATATCCCGAAGCTTCTTTGGAAATCATTTCAGTTTCTGGCAACCATGTTGAAGGTAACCTGACCGTCAAAGGCATTACCCACCCTGTTGGTTTTGACGTTGCTATCAATATTAAAGGCGATCAGTTAAATGCAACCGGCAAGCTGGTCATCGACCGTACCAAGTATGAAATGAAATTCCGCTCCGGCAATTTCTTTAAAGATTTGGGCGACACCCTGATCTACAATGATTTTGAACTGAATATAAACATCACTGCTAAAGCTGCGGCTTAAATCAGATTTATGGGTGAAGTAGAAGATATCGCGGAAATGGTTTATACGGTTGCCAGGAGCACCTTTATTAGCGGCGCCATTATCAACGTTGATGGTGGTTTGGGAGCCGGGCGCAACCTGAATTAAAATGAATTAACATGAAAACTCTTTTTTTGACCGCTTTCATGTCCTGCACCTTGCTGGTATTAAAAGCACAAAATTTAAAGAAAATGGAAACGACTCAAGATTCATTAGCAATTACTCAGGCACTGGAAGATTCCTATTTCAAAGGAATTTACGAAGGGGATATTCATGCTTTGGGCAATATCTTCAATCCCGGCACTTTATTGTTCGGGGATGTAAAGGGGCAGCCTTATAACAAAACGCTCGATCAGTATCTTGATGGTGTTGCTCATCGTCAAAGCCCCAAAGATTCCGGCAAACCATTTAAGGGAACGATTATAACGGTTGATGTGGTCAACTCCATAGCTGTTGCCAAAGTACATGTTAAAATGTACGATTTTAACTACGACGAGTTCCTTTCTTTTCATAAGATCAATAACCGATGGATGATCGTTAACAAAATGATCACCGACGTGGCTGAATAAATTTTAGCATTATGTGGTATCAAACAAAAGCATCTGAAATACTGGGTATTCAATACCCCATCCTGCAAGGGCCGTTCGGCGGTAACTTGTCATCCGTTGAACTGGTATCAACTGTGTCCAATACAGGAGGGCTCGGGGGCTACGGCGCTTATACATTAAGCCCGCAGGAGATTGTAGAAGTAGATCAGCAGATCAAAGCCGCGACTAACAAGCCCTATAATATTAACCTGTGGGTTTCGGACACCGATGCTGCTGACGGCTCAGTTTCAGACGAGCAGTTCAAAAAAGCTCAGTCTTTATTCAAGCCTTATTTTGATGAGTTGGGGATCGGGTTGCCCGAAAAACCGGCGCCATTTAAATCCAGGTTTGAAAACCAGGTCGAGGTGATCCTGTATCAAAGGCCGCCTGCTTTCAGTTTTACGTTTGGTGTCCCATCTGCCGATATTCTTGAACGATGCCGTCGTCTTGGCATTGTTACCATTGGCGCTGCAACGACGCCAGATGAGGCTATCATTTTGGAATCCGCCGGAGTGGATATGATTATTGCTTCAGGTTTCGAAGCCGGAGGTCATCGCCCATCGTTCCTTGCACCGGCAGAGTCATCTACAACCGGAACATTTGTATTGCTGCAATTAATTAAAGAAAAAGTAAAAATCCCGGTTATTGCCGCAGGTGGTATTGCAAACGGAAAAGCTGTTGCTGCAGCATTAGCGCTTGGTGCTGATGCTGCACAGATCGGTACTGCATTCCTGGCAACCGATGAGTCCAATGCCACAGCAATTCACAAACAAATGCTGTTTTCAGATGCCGCTAAGTTTACCACATTATCACGTGCGTTTACCGGCAGATTGGGCAGAGGAATAACCAGCCGTATTGCAAAGGACCTGATTCATAAGGAAAATCGCTTTCTGCCCTTCCCGCTTCAGACACAGTTTATGTCGCATTTAAGGAAGGCGGCCATAGAGCAGGAAAAATGGGACATGATCTTATTTTGGGGCGGCCAGATCGCGCCCATGCTGAAGCATACAAAAGCTGCTGAACTAATGAAGTCGATACTGGAAGAAACCACTGCCTACTTTGACCATTTAAAAATCTAAGACTGCACAAAAGCAATCGATACCATTGATCCCGGGGAAACTGCTATTGTAAGCACGTTGTATCTATTAACCGTGTGCCAGATAACTACTATTTAAATTCATAAATTTTTAAGCAAATAAAAACAAACAAATGAAACGTACAGCAAAAGCTCATTGGAATGGTAACCTTAAAGATGGTAAAGGAGAGATATCTTCTCAAAGCACCATCCTTAACCAAACACCCTATTCGTTTAAAACACGATTCGAGTCTGCTACCGGCACCAATCCCGAAGAATTGATAGCAGCGGCACACGCAGGCTGTTTTACCATGTCAGTAAGTGCAACCCTTGAGCGTGCGGGCTTTTTAGCCAACGACCTGAACACCGAAGCCATTCTCGATTTGGATATGGCTAACCTAAAGATCACCGGCATTCATTTGGATTTGAAAGCATCATTGATCGACGGTGTATCCGCCGAAGCTTTTCAGCAAATTGCTGAAGGCGCTAAAATGAATTGTATTGTATCCAAAGCGCTGAGTGTGCCAATTACTTTAAGTGTTTCTTACCAATAATGATGGGGTTCAATACGTCTTGGCCATTTTTATTTCGGGTGACAGTATCATGCATGAACAGTGGTGGACGGATGCTGTTTGGGAAAGATGGTACGATACAAGAAATACCTTACAAGGTAGTACTATGTAGGGATAGGCGCGACCAGTGGCCTGAGCCGGGCTATGATTATTATTCAGGATTATAAATTACGGGTGTTCGAAAGATTTGACAAAAAATTAAGGCCCCCGAAAAAAAATATCAGGAAAAAAAAGACAGCGTGTCTGAATAAAACGCTAAAAAACATAATATCATGAACACTTCAAAAGTATGGTATGTAACAGGGGCCTCTCAGGGGCTGGGACTGACCCTCGTAAAAAAACTGCTTGAAAAAGGCTACCGGGTGGCCGCAACGTCCCGCGACGCTCATACGCTGAGCCAGGCGGTCGGCTTGATAGATAAGGACCGCTTTCTTTCGCTGGCTGTCGATTTGAACAATCTGGATGGCATTGACGAATCCATACAGCAAACGCTGGCA
>JAOQAL010000494.1 GCA_025963615.1 Chitinophagaceae bacterium
AGGGGAGTACTATTATAAAATCGACCGGATGCTGCTGCAGTTAAAACGGGCAGGAAAATTAGATTCGCTCGCGGGTCTTATTATCGGGGGCTTCACAGATCTGCAGGACACCACGTTGAAGTTCGGACAGGACGTGCATGAACTGATTTTGGATAAAGTAAAAGAATACGATTATCCCGTTTGCTTTAATTTTCCGGTAGGCCACCAGGACAATAACTATGCGTTAAAAGTAGGAGCGGGGTATAAATTGAAAGTGGGAAAGAATAAAGTAATATTGGAAGAATAAAAAAACCGTTTCGCTCCATGCGAAACGGTTTTTATGGTTAATCATATTTTTATCTTGTTAAGCCAATACGGCACCTTCTTTTGAATGTTGCTTCGGCATGGCGGTTTCAGGATTAACACCCAAACCTTGTGCTATAGCCATTCCCAAACCAATATCAGCGCGGAAGAAATGACAAAGCTGGCGGTTTACAATGTCTGCCTTTTTAGGCCCGCTGATACCACTCATGGCACCCACGATATTACTGACCAGGTTTTTCTTGTCGTAATCGCTTAGTACTTCACGGTAGAAAATACCGGGTTGTGTATAATGGTCGTTTTCACCTTCCGCGTTCCGGCTGTAAAAATCACCAATTAATGAATCTAACGGAACCGGCGGTTGTTGATAGCTTTCATCCGGTTTGATGTTATCAAAACTATTGGGGAAATAATTTGGTGCACTGCCGCTATTACCATCTATCCGCATCTGTCCGTCACGCTGATAATTACTAACAGCATAAGGACATTTGTTTACGGGTATCTGTTCATAGTTGGCTCCCAGGCGGTGACGGTGTGCGTCGGGATAGGAAAGAATACGGCCTTGCAGCATTTTATCAGGTGAATAACTGATGCCATCTACAACGTGTGCCGGTGCGAAAGCGGATTGTTCTACCTCTGCAAAAAAGTTTTTAGCATTTTCATTCAATTCCAGCATACCCAGTTCGATTAATGGAAAATCTTTCTGGCTCCAGGTTTTGGTTAAATCGAATGGATTCCATTGGTAACTTCTGGCCTGCTCTTCGGTCATGATCTGCACTTTTACATCCCACTTCGGAAAATCACCGTTATCAATAGCCGTAACCAGGTCGCGTTGTGCATGATCGGGATCTTCCCCTTTCATTTTTACCGCGGCATCATTGGTAAAGTTTTTAATTCCCTGTTTTGTTTTAAAATGGAATTTCACCCAATGGCGTTCATTGGCCGCGTTGATGAAACTGAAGGTGTGGCTGCCAAAGCCATTCATATGACGGTAACTGTAAGGCGTGCCCCGGTCACTCATTAAAAACATCACCTGGTGCAGGCTTTCCGGATTCAGACTCCAGAAATCCCACATCATAGCCGGGCTTTTGCAGTTGGTATACGGATCTCTTTTTTGAGTATGAATGAAATCACCAAACTTCTTGGGGTCTTTAATAAAAAAGATCGGCGTGTTATTCCCCACCAGATCCCAGTTACCATCCTCAGTATAAAATTTTAATGCAAAACCACGGGGATCTCTTTCCGTATCGGCACTTCCTTTTTCACCACCGACAGTTGAAAACCGTAAGAACGTTCTTGTCTGTTTGCCTACCTGGCTGAAAACCTTTGCTCTGGTATATTTTGTTAAATCATTCGTCACAGTGAAGGTGCCGAATGCGCCACTTCCTTTGGCATGTACCACCCGTTCCGGAATTCGTTCCCGGTTAAAATGGGCCATTTTTTCATGCAGAATAAAGTCCTGTAACAGCAAGGGACCTCGTGCTCCTGCACTCAATGAATCTTCATTGTGATAATAAGGGATGCCGGAAGCACTCGTTAACTTTTTGTTTTCACTCATAATAAATGGGTTTCATTTTTTAATGTCTGGCAAATGTGTGATTATTTTGGTTGTCAGCCTAATTGATTAATTTTATTATTTAATAGATATAATCTATATCATGACGTTAACCCAGCTGGAGTATATTGTAGCCGTGGCAACTTATCATCATTTTGCGAAAGCGGCAGAACATTGTTTTGTCACGCAGCCTACGCTGAGCATGCAGATTCACAAACTGGAAAAAGAATTAAGCGTAAAAATTTTCGACCGCAGTAAACAACCCGTGGTTTCTACCGAAGCTGGCAAGGAAGTGATTGAACAAGCGAGGAAAATTCTGGCCGAACGGGATGTATTGAAAGATAAGATACAATCATTCAATGGCGTGTTGACAGGCGAATTGAGAGTCGGGATTATTCCTACCCTGGCGCCATACCTTTTGCCCCTATTTATTACAGGCTTCACCAAAAAATACCCGCGCGTAAAATTAATGGTGAATGAATTGACGACCGACTTGTTGATAACCCGGTTGCGGGAAGGCCGGATTGATGCGGGCATCCTGGTTACACCATTAAATGAAGCCGGCATTAAAGAACAACCACTTTTTTATGAAGAGCTGATGGCTTATGTATCCCGGAAAAATTCAGCATATCAGAAAACCTATGTACTGCCCCAGGATATTGACCCGGATAAATTATGGTTGCTGGAAGAAGGACACTGTTTCCGTTCACAGATTGTTAACCTTTGTGAGCTTCGGAAGGCAAGCCGCGAAGGAAGTCATTTTGAATATGAAGCCGGGAGTATCGAAACATTGCGCAGGTTGGTCGAACTAAACGATGGAATTACCATCCTCCCCGAACTGGCAACATTGATTCTTACGAATAAACAACTGGAACTGATCCGGCATTTTAAAAAGCCCGCCCCCATGCGTGAAGTAAGTTTGGTGGTTCACCGGGATTTTGTAAAGAAAAGATTGATTGACGTCCTGAAAAAAGAAATCGCTGCATCCATTCCTGCAAAAATCAGGAATAATAAATCCTCGGTGGTAGTACCAGTGTAATAAATTATCTGAGTAATGAATCCAGCTTTTCAACGGTTTCACGGAACAGGTAACAATTATTATGGCCACCATTTTTAATGGTTACAAACTCGTCCCCTGGTTTCAGATAGCCTTTTAATCTTACCGCGTTGCGGTACGGAATGATTTCGTCTTCGGTTCCATGAAAAATAGTAACGGGGGCATAAACCTTTTGCAGATAAGTCCAGATTGGCATTTTATAATGAATCAGCCAATCTACCGGGTACATAAAAAAATAACGGTTAGCCAGGGAAGGGATACTGTAATAAGGTGTTTCCAGGATCAACCGCTTGCAACTGCGGGAATAAGCTACTCTTGCCGCGAGGCCGGTACCTATTGATTTGCCGTAAATTATAATACTGTCAGATGGAAAACGGCTCTGGGCAAATTTATAAGCCTGTGCCGCGAATTCATATAAATTTTTTTCGTTGAACTCACCGGTGCTTTTACCGAAGCCGGGATAGTCGACCATCAATACTTCATATCCGTTTTTGGTAAAATAAGGAGCATACTCTGCATACCTCGAAATGTTTTTCATGTTGCCGTGGAAATAAAGAACGATCCCGCGGGTTACCGTATCGGTACTGGTAAAAAGCACCATGT
>JAOQAL010000636.1 GCA_025963615.1 Chitinophagaceae bacterium
CCGGAACTGTTGCCTATACAGAAGAAACTGCCAATCCCGGCGTACAGGTAAACTTTGCGGCGCTGAAAGAAGCATTGCAAAAAATAGTGTAAGTCATCTTTTTCTTTCAATACTGCAGCGGTTGCACGTTTTAAAAGTACTGATGAAATAAAATAATGCTGAGCTTCTATTGTTCCGGGTGCAGCCTGCATCCTGAAAAGCGGTGAAATTGTTTCTGATTCATTATTAAATAATGTCCAATGAATTCGAAAAAAAAATATCTTCTTCTTGTACCAATCCTGGTATTTGCCGTAGTCATTATTTCATCGTTCATTCTATTGCGGGAAATACCTATAAAAAGAATTCAACCGGGTTCCGATCGATTTACACTTATTCCTGCCGGGAAATTTTATTTTAATTCTTTTGTTGATTGTAATATGGCCGAGGCCTGGATTGGTGATACATTCAGAATTTTCCCCGGCAAGTATGGTGAGGATCCTTTATGGGGATATGCCCGTGATCTGAAGTTTGCCGACGGTCAAAATGCTGATGAAGCATTCAGCAGTGCATCGGGTAAGTTTACAGAACCGGTCATGCCCGCTAATGCATTACCCGGCTCAGCAGGACTGCATGGAGCTGTTTGGTTTGAAACCATTTACCAGGATGTAAAAGATAAGTCAGGCAAAACATTATTTGCAGTTTATCACAACGAAAACTATCCTGCTACATTACCTTACGATTCTTTAACCGGTGAAGGTTATATTGATTTAAACTGGCCACAGGGTTTAACGGGTGCCCATACACCTGCGGCGGTATGCAGAATTGGAATTATGAAATCTGCCGATGGTGGAAAAAGTTGGGTTAATAAAGGTATTTTCATCGAAGACCGGCAGCCGCACATGATTTTGAAACCGCATAACACTTCGGTAACGTTTGCCGGAGGGGTTGGTGATCCTTCTGCCGTTGCAAGTGGCGGGTGGCTGTACCTGTTTTATGGAGAATATGGTTATCCCGCACATTATAATGCTGCATCTTACAGTCCCGAACTTGAACGGAGCGGCCAGTGTATCAGTGTTGCAAGAATTCAGTTAGCTGATCTTGATAATCCAAAAGGCAAAGCAAAAAGATGGGATGGGGAGGGGTTCAATACTCCCTGTGACGGCATTGGTGTGCCGGTTCATTCTTTACAAATCCCGCCACAGGAAGGCGGTGGACCCGCGTCATCGCCAAAATCAAAATTTCACTGGGGTCCCTCCGTAAGCTGGAATACACATCTAAAGTCCTGGGTCATGTTAATGGCCAAATCCGAAGGACCTTCATGGAAAGGTGGAAGTATTTATATTTCATTTAATAAAAATGCAGACCTGGGCCGTGCAAAAAATTCCCAGGATTGGACAACACCTCAATTACTATTAAGCAGGCCCGGGCATACGATCTGGTATCCTTCATTACAACCAATGAATTCTGCTGAAGATATTGCCAATAAAAACACCTGTTTGAAGTTAGGCAAAGAAGCGAGGTTATTTTTTAAAGATATGCATGGAGATTCCAGTGAGTATGTCTCGGAATTTATAATACGGTTTAATAAAAAATAAAGACCTGAGGGATCGCTGTCGCTAAAATATTTTTATCATTTCAAAATATTTCATACGCCTGTATTATGGTTACTACTTCATAACCGATCTTATTTTCCATTGCCGAAGCATCTATCTCTGCGTAATATACATCGCCAAGTAAATAATATTCAACATTATCAACCTTCTGAATTTTGTAACCATCCGGAAGTGCATCGACTACAGCTCCTTCAGGCGCAATTATCACATCATAATTATCGGAACTGCCCACCTGTGCATAAAAAATTCCATAGTAATTAAAATATGTTTTCCCGCCCAGCGGTACCCGGCGATAGCCTATTGGTAATCCATGGATGCGGACTCCTGCTGAAGGAAGGACTATTTGAAAACCTTTTGGATTCTGCGAATAATAAAAACCGTTTTTATAATAAAATGTATCGGTTCCGGTAGTAATCATGACAGAACCGGCAGGCAGGGTTGCTGTTACAGCTCCAAGTTTGGGTAACGCAGCGTACCGGGTTTGAGCGAGTTTGCTTACTTTTTCATGTATGTTGAGAACCACGGTTCCCCGATGTGCCTTTATAATTTTTACTGTTTTCTTTTTTTTACCAGTTTGGGTGGTTTGTGCGTTGCTTATAAGGGTAGTAATAAGCAGGAAAAAAGAAACAATGATTTTTAGTTTGTGCATAAAGACTTGTCCGGATTTGAGCATGAATAAACAAATCCTATGTAAAAAGGAAAAGCCTGTATTTTATTGTGTTTGCAGGGAAAAATAGCTTTATGGCAGCGGCTTTACCATGATATCCTTAAAATATACTTTGCTTTTAGGATCGTGGCCCTGTAACGCGAAGGTGCCGCTTGAGATGACACGACCCGGATGATCTTCAGTGGCCTTCGTATTTTCAGGTTCCGTATAATCCACTACCTGCTTGTCATTTATTTTCACAATAACATGTTTCCCTTCCACTTTAATATATTCCGTGTACCAGACGTAGTCCTTCACGTATACTTCTTTTACATCCTGTATATCGTACAGGCTGCCGGTTCTTTTCCAGTCACTGTGAGAATTATTTACCTGCACTTCAAAACCTTTTTCCGGCCAACTGGATTCCTGGTAGGTAGTATGAAAATAAATTCCTGAGTTGGAACCTGGTGTTGTCATCACCTGGGCTTTGAACTCAAAATTCTTAAATACATGATTATTAACGTCGCCAACGTAAAACAGATGCGCGGTAGGTCCATTTACAATGATCATCCCACTATCTACAGAAAAGGTAGAAGCATTTTTTCCGACTTTCCAATCCTTTAATGATTTGCCATCAAATAAACTGATCCATCCATCCTGTGGAGTTGATTTGTCCACTGCAAATGATAAAAGACAAAAGCAGGCAGCAATAAAGAAAATATTTTTTTTCATACCCGGTAATTAAAATGAATTTTACAACTATGAAGCTACATTATTTAGCGCAATGAATATAACATAAAAAATATTTAAACAAAGAAATTGAGGATTCCAATTATCGAATTTATCTGAACTACCCTTCACCAGTCAGTAATTTATATTTTTGCTCTTTCATATTGTGATGGCCATTGGATGACAGCGCCTAATTCCTTTGCAGCATGCAAGGGAAAATAAGGATCACGCAACGATTGCCTGGCAATAAAAATTAAATCCGCCCGGCCACCGGCAATAATCTCTTCGGCCTGCCTGGCTTCTGTTATTAATCCTACGGCACCCGTCAGCATGCCGGTCTCTTTTTTTATCCGCTCTGCAAAAGGCACCTGGTAACCGGCGGTTAGCACTATCTTTATTCCTGAAACCGCTCCGCCGGACGAACAGTCAACCAAATCAACTCCTTTGCTTTTTAGAATAACAGATAACCTGACGGATTCGTCGATATTCCAACCACCCTCGGCCCAATCGGTCGCGGATATGCGCACAAATAATGGCGACTCTTTTGACCAGACCGTTTGAATTCCCTCTATTACCCGAAGAAGCAACCGTATCCTGTTTTCAAAACTTCCGCCATATTCATCCAACCGGTGATTAGTCAGTGGTGATAAGAATTCATTCAGCAGGTAACCATGGGCTGCATGTATTTCCAATACCTGGTATCCGGCCTGGATCGCCCTTTGTGCTGCCCGGGTAAAATCTTTTATTACTTTTTCAATTCCTTCTTTATCCAACGCATGCGGCGCCTCATCATTATCGTGAAATGGAATGGCGGACGGTGCGAAGCTTTTCCAGCCACCATCCTGTATTTTTATTTGTTTGCCGCCCTTCCAGGGAGATGCCGAACTGGCTTTTCTTCCGGCATGTGCCAGTTGAATGCCCACTCCGGCGCCCTGTTGCTTAATAAATGATGTGATGGTTCTTAGTTTCTCGATATGCCCGTCTTTCCAAAGGCCCATATCATCCGGACTAATACGTCCTTCCGGTGATACAGCCGTCGCTTCCTGTATGACCAGTGCAGCGCCACCTACAGCACGGCTGCCCAAGTGTACGAGGTGCCAGTCATTCGCGAACCCATCCATGGATGAATACTCACACATGGGTGAAATAACGATCCGGTTTTTGAAGGTGATGTTTTTGATTGTAAGTGGAGAAAAAAGGATTGACATATTTTACAATTATTTTTTACTGCCGTCGTGGAAAACAATAACCATTGAATAAACAAAGAGTTCACGGGAAAAATTGAATTCATTCTTTTTGATTTTTAAATAGGAAAGCAGGTATAAAACCTGGCAGCATCCAGCAGTAAAAAACCGGTTACATGTTAACCCTGTCATTCTGTTGACGCAGGATCTCCCTGTTTTGTCTTTTCAAGCCATGAATTAACAATAGTATAGAACACAGCTAAAATGATCGCCCCTTTGAACATACCTGTGAAACCCCAGGCCACCAAGCCACCAATCACACCCAGGAAAAGAATGAGAAAGGGCAACTTACCACTTTTCGCTATAAGAATTGGTTTCAGGATGCTGTCGATAGCCACTAATAATACTGAGTAAATCACCATAAAGATGGTCCAGCCTGTTTGTCCTTGAGAGGCCAGCCATATAATCAGCGGTACCAGCACCAGCAACGGACCTAACTGTATAAGTACAAGAAAAAAAACGAGCGCCGTTAGTGCCAGCGCAAAAGGTATTCCTGCAATAAAAAAACCTATCCATGAAATTATTGCTGCAATGAATGCGGTGCCCATTACACCAACCGCCACGCCTTTTATTGCCTGCCCTGTTGCATTCAACAATGCGGGTCCATCCATTGGCCCCAGTAAATGTGTCATTACTGCATTTACAGGCTGCAATATTTTTTTGCCCCCGACAAGAAAAATAGCCGAAACAATAATACCTGTAACAAATTCAAATGCTGCGCCGAGCATTCCCGCTCCTCCGGTTACGATATGATGGAGCAGGGTTTTTATCTGTCCTTCATGAAGATTGACTGCTTCTTTAGGATTGTCCTGCATTTGTTGCCAGAACGATGAAATTTCATTACCGATATAGGGAAGTGCAGCAACCCACGAGGGCAACGGAGGCAAACCATTTTCCTTTACATCAGCGATCCACTGGCCAGCATCATTTAGCTGTTGGCTCATGGCGGAAATGATATAAATGAATGGCAACGCGATGGCAGTTATCAGCAACAAGGAATAAAGAAAAGCGGCCAGCCTGCGTTTATTTTTCAATATCCGGACAAGACGTTCAAAAGGTGTAGCAAATGACACGGAGAAAATAAGGGCATAGGTGAATACGCCAAAAAAAACTCTGAGTACATCATAAAGCGCGAACATCAAGGCCAGTAATAAAAGTAAGACCAGCACAGTTTCTATAAAAGTGCGTGATGAGGTAGGAACCGGGGAATTCATAAATCCAGGTTAAATGTTTATGTCGTCTCTACCTCATAAAATTATAGGATTAGGCATCATGCGCCCAAATACTTTTTAGAGCAACCGGGAATGACCTGTTAACCGATTTTTATAAAATTTTGCCAAAACGAACATGGTCATTCGGCAGCATGTCATGATCCTGCCGTCAGAAAGTTTTTTAATTACCCGTAGAGAAATTTACCCGGATAGAAATATTTAATCAGGCAATACGGGGCCGTATTGTAGTTTTTTAAAAATATTACTATGGCGTGGGTAAAGAATATCATGTGCTGTTTCATATCCTTCATTTGCCACCCTGGCACGCATAGCCTGGTATTTCATGCGACGGCGAAAAGCATATATTGCCAGTCCAGCTACCGTTATTGCAGTTAGTGTGATTACGACTTTTTTCATATCTGTGGTTTTATTTCGTTCCGAACCAGAATTATTTGTTAAGGTCAAAAATCAAACCAGCTTCTAAAATGGCATTTTCACACAAAAAAACCAGATAAACCCCAATTTTCCGACGAATCGCCCATCTGGCAGGATAAAACTACTTTTAAATGAACCTTCCTGTATCCCTGTCTGTTGTTAATTGATTACTTTTGCACCTCAATTGAAAAAACAATAATGGCTGCAACGAAAATTACAGTAAACAATAATGGTTCTTTAAAAGTAAACGGCGAGTTAGAAGTGACGGATAGAAATGGAAATGTGTATGATCTCGGAGGGAGAGACATTGTATCTTTTTGCCGTTGTGGTCTTTCAAAAAACAAGCCTTTCTGTGACGGTTCTCATAACGGGCATTTTGAACACGAAGCAATCGCATTTAACCTGCCTCCCAAAAAAACAGTCTGATCGCATGCCATTTTTACCGTTGGTCATGCACAGAATTTATTTATCAAATAGTTAGATTTAGTGTAACGTGATTATTTTAATCTTTTTTATTTTACATTGGTACTTATCGTTGTTTTCCCAAACATTCTACCTGCACCGCTACGCTGCGCATAAAATGTTTACGATGAATCCTTTTTGGGAAAAATTTTTTTATATCTTCTTATGGATTACACAGGGATCTTCTTATCTCAATCCCAGGGCTTATGCTGTATTGCACCGGATGCATCATGCTTACAGCGATACAGAAAAAGATCCTCATTCACCGCATTTTTTTAAAGAAGTATTCAGCATGATGAAGCGGACCGGTTCTATTTACAATGCGATCTTAAATGGTACCATGCCGGTTGAAAAAAAGTTTGAGAAAAACATTCCTTCTTATCCGGTACTTGATCAATGGGCCGACAGTTGGTATTCAAGAATTTTTTTCGCCCTCATATATGTTTCCATCTACGTGGCTTTTGCAACGCATTGGTGGATGTACCTGCTGTTACCTATTCATTTTTTAATGGGACCCGTTCATGGCGCTATTGTTAACTGGGCCGGACATAAATATGGTTACCGGAATTTTAATGAAGGGGATCATTCTAAAAATACTTTTTTCTTTGACTTTTTGATGCTGGGCGAATTGTTTCAAAACAATCACCACCATGCAGGTTCCCGTCCCAATTTCGCAGCAAAGTGGTACGAAATAGATCCCGTGTATCCTATTATGAAGCTGCTGGATAAATGTCATATCATCCGGCTGGTGAAAACCACGGTGTAAGCCGGGTTGCTTACTTTTACTTCAACATCATGGACGAAATAATCTATAAAGGCATTCTTTCATTTATCAATCATGATAAAGGGTATGCTACCATTGAGTATCAACAGAACGAAAAAAAGAAAACCATCAATTTCAAAACGGTGGCTGCCGATCCGCTGAAACCCGGCGTTGTGAAACAAACTGCAAAATCACATCATTTTCGCACCGGTGATCATGTAAGTTTTCAGCTAAAATTATCTGACCGGGGTGACAGAATGATAGCCTCCGCTGTAAAATTCCTCTATAACCATGAGCTGGAAAAAATAATCAACAAGGCCAGGATAGAAAACTTGTTTAAAGGCTTCCTGAAAATGGCGGATGATGAGTTGTTTGTAAAAGAACTGGGTAGTTATCTTTTTTTTCCATTGGTATTATCCAAATGGGAGACGGCGC
>JAOQAL010000637.1 GCA_025963615.1 Chitinophagaceae bacterium
GTACCGGCGCGGTTATAATCTATACATGTATTATCAATATCTATATCATGAAGGCTTTTTCCTGCGTCCTCTTCCAGGTGAATGCGATTTAAGTGGATGGTCTTTTCTTCATTCTCCAACCTGATCTTCACATAGCCGCCTTTACATATCGGTGTGGTATGCTGCGATACCTGGTAACCTTTCGGGAGATCGGGATAGAAATAGTTCTTTCGGGCAAAATAATTATAGCGCTCAATTTCACAATGACAGGCAAGGCCCATCTTAACCGCATACTCAATGGCCTTCTTATTCATTTTGGGTAATGTGCCGGGATGTCCCAACGTAACCGGACTGACATGCGTGTTGGGCTCAGCGCCAAAGGCAATGCTGTCGCCGCAAAATAATTTGCTGTTGGTTAATAGTTGTGCATGTACTTCCAGCCCAACCACTATTTCGTATAAATCGTATTGGCTCATTTACAAGGGTGCAAAAATAGACCATTTATACTAGATACTGGATGCTGGATACCGCGATCGCCTACCCAAAAGTTAAAGCCCCGGTAAAAATACCAGGGCGTTTCACACACATGTTTAAATACATACTTGAATTAAAGTTCAGCAGTTTTTAGTTTGCGCGGAATTTTTACATCAATGCTTTGCGTTTTGCCATCGCGGATAAGTATTATTTTAATGGAGGTTTTGTCTTTATTTTCCCTCACAATCTTTGCTACTTCATCAGCGCTATTTACTTCTTTATCATTGATGGAGGTAATAATATCATCTTCCCTCACTCCTGCTTTTTCGGCATTGCTTTCGTCATCCACATTAATAATTTTTACGCCTTTGCCATCATCCGTATCCTGAACAGACAAGCCTAATTTTGGACGGCCATTATAGGCATCCCACACTCTTCCATATGCATCACTATCAATTCGCGGAATCGCCTCGATCCTGGGCATTGTTTCCGCTATCTCCGGCATTGAAAAATTAAAGTTCTGATTACCGCCACTAAATGTATTAAGGGACATGCCTTTCCATTTGGTCAATTCCGTGGTAATCTTTTGCTCTTTTTTATCTCTTAAAAAAGTTACCGTAACTTTATCGCCTGCTTTATGCTTGCGGATAGCTCTTGTAAGGTCATCCGGGTCTTCAATCTTCGTATCATCTATTTTAGTGATGATATCTTCTTCTTTTAATCCTGCTTTTTCCGCCGCACTTTCTTTTGAAACTTCGCTGATCCGGGCTCCTTCTTCTTCTTTTTCCGTTACAACACCCAACATGGCGTGGTTTTCATCTTCCTTAAAATAAATATTATCATTCCCATTACCATAGGCGTATGTTCTTCCGTGGGGCCCCCTTATCAAGGCATTTAATTCCTTAAAATTATTCCGGTTCACTGTTACATCTCCATCTTTATATTCATCAGCGGGCTTTCCGTTAATAGTTATTTTATCACCATTGATTTCTACCACCACTTTTTCGTCTTTGTCGCCTCTACGCGTAATAATAATTTGGTCGACCCCTTTGGGTCCCTTGGTGCCTTTTGAATCCTTATCTTTTTCCTTAGTTTCATTTTGAGCCCGAACAACTGCCGGAAGCAACAGAGCAGCTATGGCAATAGCGGATAAATAATTTCCAATTTTTTTCATACAGAATGTATTTATTTTTCTACGTTAAGTTTCGTAGATCAAATATAAAGACATTTTCCGAAATACGAAACATTTCGGAAATGTTAAAGATTTTTCATTTTTGGCAGGTATAGAAGCACTGCGATCCAAGTTTTATGAATCTGCCTGCAATTCTTCTATTCTGACACGTATAATTTTTCAACCCCTTAGCAGACCATTCATTTTCGGATGATATTCCCATACAGTTCGGGGATTCCATTTCTAAAATCAACTTTCAATAAACGTCCATGCTGCTTCCCACATAACACCCGCCCATAATTTTTTTAAAATGCAAACAAGACCAATTTGGATTTTGGGGCCTGTATTTTTTAATCGGGGCAGCCCATGAACCCAGGATTTTATTTTATATAGATGCTGATATCAATTTGCGGACCCTAAGCTTTTGCTTAACGACAGGATCTCTTTTTAAATCGCCTGAGAGGCCGGCATCATTCCGGGTAAAACTCCGAAGCGTAAAGACCCCGTTGCGGTAATTACGCATTTGACAGGTAAATACACTTAGTTAAAATACTATCAAAAAGGTGGTTTTTAACATAAATATCAACCAAACATTTCCGCATTGAATTCCGTACATTATTTTTGGAAGGAACTACTTGTTATGGCTGCTATCTTCTCCATCTTCAGTGCAATTGTGTGCATTATAGCGATCATATATGCATTGAAGATATACAAGGATACCCGAAAACTTAAAATAAGGGTAGACAAGGAAGAAGCCAAAAGACCCAAAACACGATATTAATTATCCCAAAAGTTTTCTCACGCTCTCAATTACCTTTTTCAAATTACTGGTATCCTGTCCCCCTGCTGTTGCAAGATTTTTTTGTCCGCCGCCGCCACCTTTTATCAAAGGAGCTACCTGTTCTTTAATAATTTTACCGGCGTCTAAATTTTTTGCAGCGACTACGGTATCAGAAATACCGATGGCGACAAAAGGTTTGCCATCAATATTCGCACACAGCACTACCAGGTGATCGTGTAGATTATTTTTTAAATCAAAACATATTTTCTTCAAAGCATCTGGATTGCTTACCTGCACAATATCCCCTACAAAAGCGACTCCACCAATGATCTCATCTTTTGTAAGCAACTCGTTACGTATCGCTACCAACTGTTTTGCTTCGGCTCTTTCTAATTTCTTTTTCAGTTCTGCATTTTCATTGCTGATATTTTCAATCGCTTTTGCCAGATCTTTTGGATTCTTTAATGACTCGCGAATGCTGTGAACTACCTGGAGTTGTTCATTGACAAAATGCTCAGCCGCCCTGCCACTTACCGCTTCGACACGCCTCACACCCGCAGCCACTGCCATTTCATGCTTAATTTTGAAAAAGCCTAATTCACCAGTAGAACCAACGTGGGTACCCCCACACAACTCAACAGAATAGCCGGGATCCATAATAACAACTCTTACGGTATCGCCGTATTTTTCTCCAAACAAAGCCATCGCTCCCAATTTCAGAGCTTCTTCTTTGGGCATCTTCGTAATAACAACCGGAATATTCTCGCGTATTTTTTCATTCACCAGGGTCTCCACTTTTGCAATTTCCACCTCGCTCACTTTAGCGAAATGAGAAAAATCGAAACGCAGGTGTTCCTCATTAACCAGGGAACCTTTTTGAGCCACATGGTTTCCTAATACTCTTCTGAGCGCTGCATGTAATAGATGCGTAGCCGAATGATGCAGTTCGGTGTTTTTCCTTTTAGTAATATCGACCTTTGCTATTAATGTCTCCTGATATTTTACAGGAAGTCTATCTGTAAAATGAATGATTAGATTATTTTCCTTTTTTGTATCCGTTACTTCAACCACTTCACCATCGAAATTCAATGTTCCTGTATCACCCACCTGGCCACCGCTTTCGGCATAGAAAGGTGTTATTTCCAATACAAGCTGGTAGGCTTCTTTATTCTTCGCTTTCACTTTCCTGTATTTTACAACTTTTGTTTCTGCTTCTAAAGCATCATAACCCACAAATTCATTTCTTGCGAAATCATCAAGAACAATCCAGTCTTCGGTCTCAACTTTTGTAGCAGCGCGGGATCGTTCTTTTTGTTGTTGCATCTCCACTTCAAAACCGGCCTTATCAACTGACCAGCCTTTTTCAGTGACAATTAATTGCGTAAGATCCAACGGGAAACCAAATGTATCATTTAATTCAAAAGCAAATTTTCCATCTATGGTTTGTTCCAATTTTGGTATGTCGGCATTTTCTTTGGGTGCCATACCATCATCTTTTTTATTGTCATTTAAAACAATAACCCCTTTTTCTATCAGGGTGGTGTTTCTTTCTTTGATGCTGGCTCTTATATACGAATCCAGTTTAACTAAGCCCGCTCCCAAAGTTCTTAAAAATGCTTCCTCTTCTTCCTTAATCACCTTTATTACAAAATCCGATTGTTGGTTCAATCCAGGAAAAACGTTCTCAAATTGCTTTGCAAGCAGGGGCACCAATTGATGTAGTAACGGTTGTTTATAATCCAGGTAAGAATAATAATAACGGACTGCACGACGAAGTATACGACGGATTACATAACCAGCTCCAGTATTAGAAGGCAATTGCCCATCTGCAATCGTAAAGCTGATTGCACGGATATGATCGGCTATTACCCGAAATGCAACGGCCTCCTTCCAACGCTTGCCGGTGCTAACAGCATCGGCATCATATTTTTTACCTGTTATCCTTTCTGTTTCTGCAATCGTGCCGGCAAAAATATCCGTATCGTAGTTGCTTTGTTTGTTTTGCAATACTCTTACCAAACGTTCAAATCCCATTCCTGTATCCACATGTTTTGCGGGCAAAGATTCCAGGCCACCATCTTTCAGCCGGTTAAACTGGATGAATACATTGTTCCATATTTCAATCACCTGCGGGTGATCGTTATTCACCAATGTTTTCCCATCAATCAATTTTCTTTCGTCATCGCTTCTGCAATCAACATGTATTTCGGTGCAGGGAC
>JAOQAL010000659.1 GCA_025963615.1 Chitinophagaceae bacterium
CGGGGAAAAATAGGCAAATTCAATGAAACCCTTTGCTGTCAAGGACACGGTTCCCTCTCCGCGAGGAGAGGGTTAGGGTGAGGCGATTTAGGCTGGTAAAGAGTTTCATCTTTTTTACCGGACAATAGTGCTGCTGGATGCTGGATGCCAGACACGGGGTGCTGTTAAATCTATTTAACCTGTTGACAAAGATATTTGAATAGAACTTTCCCGGCAGCTAATGAATATTTAATTGTAACGAACCACAAACTATAAACTTTCTTCACCGCTGGGTGCTGTCTATTTGACCTGGGGCTCACTGATCACCCCAAGATAGCGGCCCATCCAATAGGGCAGGAGCCAGATATCCCCTGCACTTTCCTCATCTCTTCCGTTACTTCCGCCATTGAGCCCAAACCGGTTGGCATTATGCCTGCTGATTCTTAATTCATCGGGTGGTAATACCTCTTTGATCGTTTGATTTCTGAAGTTGGGCGCTACCAATTCAATATCTTTCCGGTCACTGTTATGCACGCTCCAGCCGATAAGATCCAACGGATATTCCTGCAGATACCATATCGATTCTTTTAAGTCAAAATCGGGAACACCGGTTATCGAAGTCATAATATTCCAGGCAGCTTCTTTTTCCGGTCTTTCTATTTCCCAATGATCAATAATAGCATCCTTAAATTTTTTCTTTAGCGTATCATTGAATGCATATCGGTACAATCCCCAATAACCCAGGAAATACATTTCATCATCCGAGTGGTTCCATGATTCCGAAAGCATTTTGCTCCAGTCATCGGCATCGTCAGGAGCCTTGCCCACCTCTTTCATAGGCTGCATCAGGTTTTTCAGGTAGCCATATTGATTCAATAGTTCAAAGGCTTTTTCCTTATAGATTTCTTTTTTAGTAAAATGATAAGCTGTTTGCAGCATCGCGGTAATATTAGACGCATTGATTTTTCTGTCGCCGACTATTTCCGGTCTCGCGTTTACATAATCTGGATTCCATTTTCCCCATTGGGTAGGTTTGCCATCCCAGTCAATCAAATAAAAATTATTATCTACGATATGCTGCATCAATGAATCAATCAGAACGATGGCTTTCTTTTTCATAGGGGCATCATTCACCAGTTCAGCCACAACGGCAAAAACAAAAATATGACCAATCGCTTCATCACTGCTGGTGGTAGATTTCCATTCCCATTCCGGATCGTAGGAAGGTTTCCATTTGTTAACATCATGGATGGCGAATCCTGTCCTTTCAAATGACCTGGAGGGAAAACCTTTTACAGGATTTACAGAATATAAGCGCTCCATCGCATCCAGGGATTCCCGGCAGTTTTGTAGTGCGTCAGGCGATCGGGTGACCGCGTAACGGAATGCTTCAGCGGCAAGATACATGGAAGTCCATAAGCCATCATTGTCTGAATCTTCCATAAACCCCGTTCCTAAATCGCCATCTTTTACATCGGTTAATGCGGCGTTAAAGCCATTGCGGATATGTCTTTGCCTCACTTGTCTTTCAAAAAAAGCTGCTTTATCTGCCAGCGTCATTTGTTCAAAGCGGATTTTCCCCAGTCCTTTATCAGTCAACACCAGGATGGTTCCATCGTTATCCCTTGCAATATGCTTTACGTTATCAGATGGCAGCCATCGTTTGGAGGCATAATAGTTGAATTTGCCATCATCCTTAAGCATGAAGGCGCCGAGTGTTGAACCGAACCACAATTGGCCATCAAGTTCTGTTACAGCTGTCAACGCGGTGCAGGGAAGTTTCCTGCTTACAGCGCCTTTTTGCTGTTTGGTTACGATATCTATCGTTATATAACCATTATGGGTACCTGCAATAATTTCTTTTCCGTGACGCGCCAGGGTAAAGCAGGTAAGGCTATCGCTTTTAAAAATAGTAGTAAATTTTTTTTCCGTCGTTGAGAAACTGGAGATATCTTCTGTGGTGAGGATAAAAAAGTTTTTGGCGACGCTGTCATAAACGATATCCAGGACAGTTCCAGCGATCGTCTTTTGCCACAGCGCTTGCGAATTTTTCAGGTACTGCAGGCTTTTCCCGTCTGAAATAAGAAACGCGAAATCTTCACCTCCGGCAAAAATGGAAGCACCGGGAAGCGTATGCCGGGAATACAGGGTACCCGCCCAGGCATTACTCAGTATCGCTTTGTCATCAGCAAAAACAAACTGATTTTGATATAAGCCGATACCGGCAATTTTCCTGGCCGAAAGAGGCCGGTAAGTTTGATCTTTTACAATCGTTCCCGGATAAAGCATTTCTCCACCGGCAGGTTGCATTAAGCCTGTTGAAGAAAGGATTTTTATAACACCATTCCGGTCGGCATATACTTTATAGAATTCAGTGCCGGGATCCATGACATTATATTTAATACTATAATCCTGGATATAGGACACGTCTTTATAGTGGCTCCGCGATTGCTTTTTTACAGCATTTTTATTTCCAGTTTGCGGGTGAGCGATGATACCGCAGATCAACAGGGGAATAAAAAAATTCAATTTCAGCATGGTGAAAAAACTTGGTTTTAATATTTTTAATTGGTTACCGTAAACATGCGTTAGCGGAATAAGCGCTAAAAGTTATCCTGTTTAGCATGAAAATATAAGTTGCTTTTAATGAAGAGGCAAGAATTGTCCGGGCAGCTTTTAAATAGTAGAGACGAATAATAGCTTTTTATACTCAGGAGCCGGGATGTTTGTGTGGCAATTGATAACATAATGGTAATATTTTCTTCCAATTCAGTAATTTTACAAATGAAGAGGCTGTTTTAGCACTGATACTATTTACAGCGAACTACGATTGCTTCCCCTTATGATTTAATGAACTGTATTGTTAAACTATAAGCATGACCGCAGAACATCAACGACTGGCAGTAAATTCTACCAAGTCGATACCACTTGTACAATGGGGACCCTATCTTAGCGAACGTCAATGGGGAACCGTTCGGGAAGATTACAGTTCGAACGGTGATGCCTGGCATTATTTACCGTTTGATCAGTCACATTATCGCGTGTACCGCTGGGGTGAAGATGGGCTGGCCGGTATTTCTGATTTTTTCCAGAACCTTTGTTTCTCTGTTGCATTGTGGAATGGGAAAGATCCTGTTTTAAAAGAACGGCTGTTCGGATTGGGCAATAACCAGGGTAACCATGGTGAGGATGTGAAAGAATTGTATTATTATCTTGACAATATTCCGACACATTATTACATGGAGTATTTGTACAAGTATCCCCAACAGGAATTTCCATATGATCTTTTACGGTCAGAGAATGCCAAGCGGGGCCGGAATGATCCAGAATATGAAATACTGGACACCGGGATATTTGATAATAGCCAGTATTTTGATGTATTGATTACCTACGCCAAGCAGTCAGCCCAGGATATTTTTATTAAGATTGAAATAAAAAACCGTTACAGCAAAGCAGCCAGTATACAGGTGCTGCCTACCCTTTGGTTTTATAACCGCTGGGGGTATAACCATGACCAGGCAAAACCTGCCATAACAGCCCAGGGTAAAACATCCGTCAAGATCGCGCATGAACGCTTAGGGAATTATTTTTTTTATTTTCAATCCCCTAATGACATCCTGTTTACGGAAAATGAAAATAATATGGAAAAAATTTCCGGAACCCCGAATGCCAGTGTATTTGTAAAAGATGCGTTTCATGACGCGGTGATAAGCGGGAAGAATATAGCCCAGCTTCGTTCAAAAAAGGAAGGAACAAAGTTTGCGCCGGTTTATAAATTAAATGTGGCGGCAGGAGAAACAAAAACAATTTATTGCCGGCTTAGCAGTAAAGCCATGGATAATCCTTTTACAAGAGGATTTGATACGGTCTTTAAAAAACGCAAAGACGAGGCGAATGAATATTATGCCGCCATACTGCCGCAGGGAATGAATGAAGATATGGCACAACTGCAGCGACAGGCATTGGCCGGTTTGCTATGGAGCAAACAATATTATCATTTCGATGTAGAAACATGGTTAAGCACTTCTGATGGCATCAGCCCGGTGAGCAATAGTAAAATGACAGGCCGCAACAGCGATTGGAAACATTTAAAAAACCAGGATGTAATTTCCATGCCGGATAAATGGGAATATCCCTGGTATGCCGCGTGGGATCTGGCCTTTCAATGTATTTCCATGGCGGTCGCGGACCCGACTTTTGCAAAGCACCAGTTGTTGCTCATCATGCGGGAATGGTATATGAAACCGGATGGACAATTACCGGCCTATGAATGGAATTTCAGCGATGTAAATCCGCCCGTGCAGGCATGGGCTGCTATGCAGGTATATAATATTGAAAAAAAACAAACGGGTAAAGGCGATATTAGTTTTTTGAAAAAAGTTTTTCAAAAACTACTTATAAATTTTACCTGGTGGATCAACCGGAAAGATGTAAATGGCAACAACATCTTTGAAGGCGGTTTTCTTGGGCTGGATAATATTGGGGTATTCAACCGAAGTTCTCATTTTCCGGGTGAGATGCAATTGGAGCAGGCGGATGGAACCAGCTGGATGGGAATGTATGCGTTGAATATGCTCGACATGGCGCTTGAAATAGCGATGCAGGATATTTCCTTTGAAGATACCGCCACTAAATTTTTTGAACATTTTGTGTTAGTGGCCGAAGCCTTAAACGAACACGGATTGTGGAATGAAGAAGATAAGTTTTTTTATGATGTCTTATGCGTACCCGGGTCCGATCCATTACCGTTGCGAATTCAGTCTATTGTGGGATTAACTTCACTTTTTGCTGTTTCAACTATTGAAAAAAGAGTGTTGAACAAACTGACCGACTTCAACAAGCGGATGATATGGTTTGAAAATTACCGGAAGAAGAATAAAAAATTCTGGCCGAATGAAGAGCGAAGTGATGATGAAGAAATTTTGTTATCACTGGTTCCCAAAGAGCGATTAATATTTTTATTACAACGCCTGCTGGATGAAGCTGAATTTCTATCGGAAGGGGGTATCCGGGCTTTATCCAAATACCACG
>JAOQAL010000727.1 GCA_025963615.1 Chitinophagaceae bacterium
AGCCAGGACTTGTAAAAAAGAAAAAAACCACCTCCGCATCTTTTGGGGAAACCCCCAAAACGCCTGCAAAACAACGCTCTACCGATCAGCCATTCAAGAAATTAAGGACCGACAAACCTCAGCCATTCGATAAAAGCAAGTTTAAAGAGAAGGCGAAGGAGAAGGAAATTCCTCAATCGACTGGCCGCACTTCAAAACCTGCCAAAGGCAGAGTGCGCAGCAGTTCTCCAGCCAGGCAAACCGGAAAAACCGTCCAGCAGCCTAAAAAAGCTGTTGTCAAAAAAACGCCACCCGTAAAATACAAGAAGAGATAATATACTTTATTTTTTCAATTAAAAATTTAGGAACCGTATTACAGCAGTCTCAAATTTCAAATTTTGAGTTGCAGCCACATGCGCGTTTTTAGTCAAAAAACCTTATTCCACTAAATTGGACATCATTATAAATGATGATTTTTGTCATTATAAATAATGATTTTTCAGCAAAAAGTTTTTTTTTGCTGCTGAAGTGATTTTAATTGCATTGACTTTTAAGCATAGGACTAAAAACTAAAACAATGCAAACTGGTCAAAAACTAAAACTATAAAAATTACACAGGTGAAAACCTACACAAAACTAAAACTATAAAAACCCCTCCTCATGCTGCGGGGGTATTTTATGTTGATTGAATACAGGCGGCAAATCTTTGTTGCCTGTATTTAATCGACAAACTTGAAAAAGGAAAAGTAAACAACCTATAAAACGAAAAAACTTAAACTATGGAAAAATAATACTAACGGTGAGGTATTTAATGTTGTGCGAAATACAGGCGGCAGACGCCGCCTGTATTTAATGCACTTTCCAAAAAGAACGTTTAGCAGAGAACTAAAACTATAAAACACGGACACTCCGGTGTTCTTTAAACAGGCAGCTTTTCAGTTGCCTGTTTTTATGTAGAAGCCTTCTATCTGCATATGCCGCTGAGTTTAACCGGTAAACATAGATCTTCGCGTAGAGAAACGATCAGACGTAAAGACGTTCATTGTCTACCCCTTAAATGGCTGCATGCCTATGTTCGCTGGCTTTGCGCTTTCCCCTGAAAAACAGGTACAGGTTTAAAAACAGCATCACACCCAGATAAATGGAAAAACCGCCGATCTTATAACTCAATTTTTCGATCATTTCCTGGTAATTGACCAGCATGTACGGAAACTCTAAGATCAGCAAGGCAAACCCTACATTCAACAGGTAAAATCCTACCTCAAAAAGACGGTTTGTGGCAAAGGCGATCTCTTCCCGCCCGTTAAAGATATCGAGCATAAATACCCTGCTGTTCCTGAAGAGTGTTTTTGCCACATACAAGGTCAATGCGATGGCAATAGGCAGGTAAATGCAATAAGCGATAATGATAATGTTCTGGTTGTTCATGATAAGGATGGTTTTAAAGATAATTGTTTATTGAGTTTTTTACTGATCAGATATGTCACGAGCATATTGTTAACATGCATGACGCCAAGAAACGTGATAATAATACCAAGTTTGGTACACAGGATCGCGATAAGACCGGCAGGGTTATTGACCTCATGCCAAAAACTGAGGGTCACTGCCGCATATCCAAGGTTAAGCAGATAATAGCCCAGCAGCAGTAATTTATTCATGGAAGCGACAATTTCCGGCTTATCATGAATGATTCTTGACAGGTAGATCTCCCCATGCAGGTAACAGATTTTGCCTACAACAATTGTCATGTAAAAAGTGATGGGGAGATAAATACAATAGCCGATAATATTATAGTTTTCCATTTTAATTCAGTACTTTCAGTAACTTTTGAAAATTAAATACAAATTTTTTTTAGTGCAGCAATTTCATTAATGTTTTGTAGAACCAGTTGGAGTCGGATTTAATAAATTTTCCGACAATATCATTGGCCTTCCCTGTGAAATCATCCAGGCCTTGAATCGTAGCTTGAAATGCCATGATATCTTCCTTATTCCCTCCAGTAATGCTTTCCTTTTTAAGTTGATCCAAAACCTGCAAAACAGGTTCTATCTCGCGTTTTCGCCTCTCCGCCGTAATCTTTCGTGCAGTCTCCCAGATATCCTTGCCAGCGGCAAAATATTCCTTGCGATCCCCTGGCTTATGTTCCTTGCTTATCAGGCCCCAATCCATCAGGGCGCGGAGATTCATATTCGCATTACCCCTGCTAATGTTCAGATCCTGCATAATACCTTCTGTAGAAAGGGGCTGGGCAGACACTAATAACAAGGCATGAATCTGGGACATGGTGCGGTTGATCCCCCACTGTGAGCCTAAGGTACCCCATGAATGAATAAATTTCTTTTTGGCTTCTTCCAGATCCATGGGTCAAAATTAAAACTTAATTCTAAACTTTCAATACTTTCTGAAAGTTTATTTTACACGAAAACATAAGATATTATATTTCAGCGAGATAATTTTTTGTAATGGTAAATTAGCGAATAAATTTAAACCCTCTGCCATTGAACCTGGCATTGTGACCAAGTTCTTCCTCAATGCGCAGCAACTGGTTATATTTAGCCATCCTGTCGCTCCTGCTTGCACTGCCGGTCTTGATCTGCCCGCTATTCATGGCTACCGCGATATCAGCAATCGTACTGTCTTCAGTTTCACCACTGCGGTGACTGATAATATTCGTATACCCATTGCGGGTTGCAAGGTTAATTGCATCGATGGTTTCTGTCAGCGTTCCTATCTGGTTCACCTTGATGAGTATGCTATTTGCAATACCTTCGCTGATGCCCCTTTGCAGGCGTTCTACGTTGGTAACGAACAGGTCATCCCCTACCAGCTGTACTTTATCGCCAATGGCTTGGGTCAGTTTTTTCCAGCCAGCCCAGTCATCTTCTGCACAACCGTCTTCAATGGAGATAATCGGGTATTTATTGGTCCAGGTCTTCCAGAAATCCACCATCTCATCACTGCTCAATTCGCGTTTATCAGATTTTTTAAAGATATAAAGACCTTTATCAGCATCGTATAATTCACTTACCGCAGCATCCATAGCAATGAAAACATCTACACCAGGTTTGTAACCGGCTTTTTCTATCGCCATCAATACCGTTTCTATGGCTTCTTCATTCGACCTGATATCTGGGGCAAATCCGCCTTCATCACCTACATTCGTACTATAGCCTTTTGACTTCAATACGGATTTCAGGTGGTGAAATATCTGCACACCCATTTGCAAGGATTCAGCAAATGTATCGGCCTTGGCCGGCATGACCATGAATTCCTGGAAATCAATGGCATTATCTGCATGCGCACCGCCATTCAGGATATTCATCATCGGGAGGGGCAAGGTGTTGGCATTCACGCCTCCCAGATAACGGTAAAGACTCTGGTTGCTTTCCTGAGCAGCAGCTTTCGCTACTGCAAGTGAAACCGCCAGAATTGCATTTGCGCCCAGGCTTGATTTATTTTTAGTGCCGTCAAGATCTATCATGATCCCGTCGATGACATTCTGTTCAAACACATAAGTCCCCAACAATTCATGCGAAATA
>JAOQAL010000729.1 GCA_025963615.1 Chitinophagaceae bacterium
AATTTCGATTTCTATCTTCTTTAAGACAGCAAATAAAAATAAAATGTCTTGTTTCCAATTGCCCTGCCCTTTAGGGCAGGGATTTAATATAGTAAGCTGTATTGGCTTTAGCCTAATTTCTTCTCAATCGTCAGAAACCCTTCATAGTCTTAAAAAGCGGTTCATCTATAAACGGCTGATCTCTTAACCGGGTGCCGGTTGCTTTAAAAATTGCATTGGCTACCGCTCCGCCCGTTGGCGGCAGTGCTGGTTCACCCAGCCCGGTAGGATCGATCCCATTATCAACAAAATGCGCTTCCACTTCCGGAATTTCTTTCATGCGGATAAGCCGGTATTGATCAAAATTCATTTGTTCCGGAACTCCATCTTTAAAAGTCAGCTTACCGTACATAGCATGTCCATAGCCGTCAACAATGGCACCCATCACCTGTTGTAGTGCTCCGCTTTTGTTGATGACTTCACCGCAATCTGAAACCGCATATATTTTTTTAACAACAGGGGTTTTACCATTCATTACCACTTCGCAAACCTGCGCCACATAAGATTGGTGCGAGAAGTAAACACTGAATCCCTGGAAAACGCCTTTTTTTGTTCCCCATCCTGATTTTTCGGCCGCCTGTTTAATCACTGTTTCCATCCGGTCAATACTATATTTTATAGCACCGGCAGGTTTTGTTCTTGCTTTTTGTAAAAGCTCCAGCCTGAACTGCACCGGATCTTTTCCGGCAGCAATAGCCACTTCATCTAAAAAACTCTGTTCTGCATACGCCAAAAAATTGGTAACTGGCGCCCGCCATGGACCGGTCGTGATGGGGGATACATGTTCAACGGAATCTATCAAAAGATTATCAACGGCGCCTGAAGGAAAATTATCCTCCCGGGTAGGGTTATTTACATTGATCCCAACACCCCGGAGTTTATAACCAATCATATTACCCTTTGCATCCAATGCAGCTTCGAACCGATAGCGCACAGCGGGCCGGTAACTTCCACCCATCATATCATCTTCCCGTGACCATATGACTTTAACGGGTTTTTTAATGATACTTGACAGTTCAGCAGCTTCCAGTACATAATCATATTTAAGCCGTCTTCCAAAACCTCCACCCAGCCGGGTAATGTCAACTGTAATTTTATCTTCAGGAATATTCAGAAGTTTTGAGACCGCCTCACGGGCACTGGCAGGTGTTTGTGTCGGCCCTACTAATTCCACACCGTCCGGACGCACGTGCGCGAAAAAGTTCATCGGCTCCATGGGATTGTGCGGTACAAAGTGGCATTGAAATTCACTCTTAATAATTTTATCCGCACTTTTAAATACAGTTTCCACATCCCCATCTTTTCTGCGTACCGTTGTCTTATCACTATTTAACAGGGAAGTAAATAATTGATTATGGTCTGTTGTGCTCTCTATATTTCCATCTTTTTCGTATTCAATTTTTATTGCCTTTCTTGCTTTCATGATCTCCCAGGTTGATTTACCAACGACGGCTACATTATTTTTGAATGTAACAACATCAATAATACCCGGCATCGTTTTGGCCGCAGCAGCATCTACCGATTTGATTTTAGTACCAAATGCTGGCGGCCGTTGTATCATGGCCAGCACCATTCCTTCACGATGAAAATCCAATCCAAAGATTCCTTTACCGGTAATAATATTTTTATTTTCAACATTCCTTACGGATGAACCGATGATCTTAAAATCTTTCCGGTTCTTGAGTGGAACTTCGGCAGGCACCGTTAGTTTGGAAGCTTCTTCAGCCAGTTCACCATAACCCAGTTTTTTACCTGTTTTTGCATGTATAACAAAACCATTGCTGGCAGTACATTCTGTGGCAGCAACATTCCAGCGTTTAGCAGCAGCGGCAATTAATAAATACCTGGCAGTAGCTCCCGCATTACGTAATCTTTTCCAGGAGTGGGGGATGGCACCGCTGCCACCTGTTAACTGCCGGTCAAATTTTACGGTGTCCAACGGAGCTTGTACCACTTTTACTTTTGTCCAGTCTGCATCGAGTTCTTCAGCAACTATCATGGGAAATGAAGTCATGATGTTCTGGCCCAATTCAGGGTTGGGTGAAAAAACGGTAATAGTACCGTCGGTTCCTATGGATAAGTAACTATTAAAACCCAGGTCGCCGGTAAAGTTTGCTTCGTTGATGATTACAGGCGTTTCCGCATGTGCACTGAACCAGCTAAATCCCAACAGCAAGCCACCGCTGGTGATGGATGAAATTTTTATAAAATCCCGTCTGCTGGTTTTATTTAACGTTGTCATATATTATATTTTTGAACTGGCTGATATTACGGCTTCCCGGATGCGATGATATGCACCGCAACGGCATATATTACCATGCATCGTGCTATCAATTTCCTGAACGGTAGGTTTGGGATTACGTTTTAATAATGCTGCCGCTGTCATGATCTGGCCAGCCTGGCAATAACCGCATTGAGGAACATCTACTTCATCCCAGGCCAACTGCACCGGATGATCGCCCTTCTCTGACAAACCTTCAATGGTTGTAATTTTCGATGACTTGATTGATGAAACAGGATACACACAAGACCTGATCGGTTCACCGTCGAGGTGAACGGTGCAGGCTCCGCATTCTGCAATTCCACAACCGAACTTGGCGCCTACTAAATTAAGATGATCTCTGAGTACCCATAAAAGCGGCGTATCGTCTACGACATCAACGCGCTGTTCTTTTCCATTTATCTGGAGATTGAAAATAGCCATTTGGATTGTTTTTTGATTCTCCGGTTAAAGTTAAACAAAAGAAATAGTTTTGAAAAAATCTATTCTTTCAATGGCAGTTAATTATTTGTATCCTTCTCCGCAGGCAAGTATTCTATAAATAAAAGACGTTTTAAACATTACCCTCGGCCAGCTGGTCAGTGCACCCGCCTGCAGCAAAACTATTTTTGACAGGAATTCATTCCCGATGGTTAACCGCAATTTTGTAAAAAAAATAAGTATTGAAAAATTGATAAAAGAATTTTACTTCTGAGAAATTCACAGGAGCCACCGACCCCTACAGGCAAGGTGAATAGTTGACCAGGCCTCGTTAATTTTTGGTTTGATAAAACCAGTGGTAACTTGTAGGTCTTTCATCTCGTCCGATACCGGTCAATTGGGAAAACAAGGCCCCTGGACAACCGATCAGCCAAACCGGCTGCAATTGGCTGGACCTATAATTCCTCCTTTCCAGTTTTCCTCACGAGCTGGTTGGGCGATTGATGTCAAGAATACCTGTTTAGCTTAAGGGAAATAATGCAAACGGTTTTGTTAAGTAGAAGCCCTATTGCAGTTACGGTTACAATTGAATACTTTTATTTCAGTTAAACAACTGATATGAAGAAGATTTGTCCGGTTATACTTTTTTTACTGTTT
>JAOQAL010000739.1 GCA_025963615.1 Chitinophagaceae bacterium
GTCCTCTTCCAGGCTACGGGAGAGTCAGTCCCAGGGTACCAATTACCATTCACCGGAACTCCCCGTACTTCGGGACCTAAAATAGAGTTAGTTAAAAACTGAAATACGAACGCCGAAACAACGAAAATGATTAAAAATCTGGTATATGGATTCTTCATAAGAAAAAGGTTAATATTTTGTGTTTTAATTTTCTTTGGTAAAAACGCCTTCACCTTGCGGACGCTTGATGGTCATTTGTTTTTTTGCTGCATCGAATTCAACCGTCACTCCGTAGGCAAGCTTGAATTTATTGGTAGTGATCGCTTCAAGCGGAATCGTGTTTGCGCCGTTTTGAATTGCAATCGTCGCGCCATTTCTGGTAACCGTCATTTTTACCGGTGCTCCGGCTATCCCATATACGCCGACATATTGATCAAGAATTTCCGGACTTATTTCCACTGCATCGAAAGTGGGAACCTCATATGGTTGGTTCCAGTAGATATTGAAAATACCGGCCACGATTTCAGCAACCGGAACGATCTTGGCATTTGTTGTATAAGCCATGGCCACCTTTTCGTTAGGCTCATAGGCCAGCCATGCGCCGGAAACGTTACTTCCGCCGGTATTACCATACAGGGTTCTGCCCGCGAATGAAAATTGCACCAGTCCCATTCCTTCACCATCGCGCATAGTTTTCATCTGATCAAGGCTGTTTTTAGAAACCAGTTTAAGGTCAAAAAGGGCTTGTATAAATTTGATCATATCAGCTGGCGTTGAAAGAATAGCCCCCGCGCCGGCCGGAACGCTGAAATTTATCTCAGGTGCTTCTTTCCAGGTTCCCTCGTAAGTATAAGCCAAACTTTCGTTATTGTCGATATTAGTATTTCCAATTCCCATATAGGTATGCGTAAGTCCGATTTTTGAAATAATCCGTTCCTTTAGTATTTCCTGGTAAGGTTTTCCAGTGACTTTTTCCAAAACATACCCTAAAAGAACATAGCCGGTGTTACTATATTGCAGCTGGCTGCCGGGTTCAAAAATTGGCTTTCCTTTGGCAATAACTTCAATTACTTCCTCATGTGTTCTTGCCTGCATTCTCCAACCGTTCTCTACGTTAAGATCGGGTATCCCGCTCCGGTGTGAGAGGATCTGAGCAATAGTGATCTTGCTGGCATTTGGAATCTGCGGGAAGAACTTGTCCAGGTGATCGCCCAAGTTTAACTTCATTTCCTCCACAAGCTGAAAGATCATCACGGCGGTATAGGTCTTGGTGATCGAGCTGATGCGGTACTCTGTATTTTCGGTCAGCGGCTTTTTCATTGTTTCGGTAATCTGGCCATAGCCGAATGAGCGGGTGTAAAGGACATTGCCGTCTTTGGAGATAGCGATGCTGCCCATGGCTTTGTTCTTTTCGAGCAGGCGGTCAAACAATAAGTCCAGTTTTGCTTTTTCGATGGTTTGCGCGTAGCCTGTAGTAAAAAAGGCCAGACAAAATAAAACTGCCAGGGTATTTTTAATTTTTTTCATTGTGATTTGAATTTAATACTGAATTGTCCTAATTATTTGCACCAATCTCAAAATATATATAAAAGTACTTTGAGTTACAAAGTTAAATAAAACTACTTGTAATTCACTTGATTTAAATCAAGAATTATTTACAACGCCTTTTTAGATTTTTAATAATCCGAATCCGAGCACCTTTTTTGGTCATCAACACTTGACTAAAATCAAGAAATTCGATTGTGTGCTTCTGTTACTTTGCTAATTGATAACTTGCATGAGTTTACAAAATGCTCCGCGAAATATTTAAAAGATGGCAAATAAAAAACCATTTCATTTGGGAAATGAGGCACCATTAAAAGCAAATCCTACAAAAGTCGCGGTTTGTCAAGTTCCCGATTTGCAAAATGATATGGAGTCCTCAATCAGATGGATAAAAAAATTTACAAAGGAAGCAGAACAGAAGCAAGTATCACTTATCTGTTTTCCGGAATGTTTTTTACAAGGATACTTTACAGAAGAATTGCCGGCCAGGAAATATGCAGTAAATGTTCACTCTAATTTATTTGATGAGATTTTAGGTCAATTGGCCCAATACAAACCAGTAATTGTATTTGGCTTAATTGAAGAGGATAAAGGGCTTCTTTTCAATACCGCAGTTGTAGTAAAGGGTGGCTTGCTTATAGGAAGGTACCGCAAGACACATTTGTTAGATGGTGAATCGCTGTTTACCGCGGGATTTGAATATCCGGTATTTGATGTTGATAATCTGAGATTTGGTATAAATATATGCTATGATACACAATTTCCAGAAACAACAGCCAAACTAACAGATCAAGGAGTGGAACTGATACTTTGTGTGTCGAACACTATGATGAGTCTTAAAAAGGCAGAGAAATTCAAATATCTTCATCTCTCCATGCGTACTGAAAGGGTAAAAGAAAACAAAATCTGGATGCTATCTGCTGATATCACCGGGAAACGAGAAGGTCGTATTGCTTATGGATCAACATCCGCCATCAACCCGTCCGGCCAAATTACAGAACAAATACCTTTCCTGGAAACAGGAATGATAATAGTTGAAATATAAAATTTCGCAACCTTTATTCAGATTTTGTTTTAATTACATTCCCGATAAATAATCCTATGCCTGCCATCAATGCAGTTAAAGCGAAATAAACCACATTTCTATCGGGCAACCCCGAAAATATAAAATTTACGACGAGGAAGGCCAGTAAAAGCCCGAGACCACCCCCAATCAACATTAGCGCGATCTTCATAACCATACGATGTTGGCCGGCCTTTTCAGGTATCGAATAAGTTCCCTTTTCAATCATAGCCATTCTCTCCTTATTCTGCATATATCGATAGCCATAGATAACTACTGATAAGGTTGTTCCAAAGAACATGATTAAAATAACTGCTTCTGTGTTCATTGTATTTTGATTTTAGAGTTAGTAAATTGATGACTTTTAATAACCAAGCGGGTTCCGTAAAATAAGTTTAGGAGGATAAGCGCCCAAATGATCCAACTGCTTTTTATTTCCTCGCTCAAGACCTGTCGGTGAATATTTGCATGAGAAAATTCTATTCCTCCATAGATAATCAGCATGGCTAAAGGAACCAATAGCAAAGAGTTAAGAATCAGTTTTTCGAACTTATTCTCCATTTTCGCCTTTGGAGGAAAAACAGTAGGCAGCATCTCAACCCTGTAAGCGCTCATGATTTTACTGGTAAGTCCTGTCGGAGCCTCCGGGAGCAAAAGGTTGTCAAAACCATCGCGCAGGCGAATAAGCTCCTCAAACTCTTCGCGATAGGCGGCATCCTTGTCGATAAGCAAAGCTATTTTTCTTTCCTGTTCACCTGAAAGTGAACCATCCAGATAGTTCCTGATGTTAATTTCTGTTTTATTCATAAACTTTCTTTTGCATGACCACCTAATAAATCATTTAATATCTGTTTCATGGCCGCTCTTGCCCTGAACAATCTAACTTTTATAGCGCTTTTCCCAGGGATGTTCATAATGATGCCAATTTCATCCAGCGACTGGTCCATAAAATAGAACAACCTGATGATCATTGCATTGTCTTCAGAAATTAGTTTTAAAGCTTTTTCTATATATTCTGCCCTTATTTTCTGATCCAGGTTACCTGCTATTGGTTCTCCGTGAAGGATTTCATCATAGTGTTCTTCGATGTTATCGACCTGCAAAAAAACCGGCCCCCTGTTTTTTCTTATCCAATCAACAGATGTGAAATAGACCAACGAGTAAAGCCAGGTACTGAATCTGGAGCCGCCCCTGAAGGTGTGCAGCGAACGTAGCATTCTCATAAAACTTTCCTGCACTACGTCAGTGGCATCTGTTTCGTCTTTCACATAATTCAGGGCGATAGCATAGGCATAGCGCTGATAACGATTTACAAGCACCTCAAAAACCTTGTCATCCGGCTTTAACTTGAACGCGGCTATTAACCGGCTGTCTTCCCATTGCTGCACCCTTATTTAATTAATGGCTTAAAGGTATTGTTTGCCGGGTTTATGTCGGGAAATAACTTTTCCGGATCAAGTACCACACTTTCTATCGGTAAAACAGACGGATAGTTAAATACCCACATGCTTCCCCGCTGCCATATCTCCGCAGGCAGTGTAATTCTTTTACTCGGCCCGTTAACTTCTTTTATTTCAATAATCGCAGGCATCACCATTTTGTCCAGGTTTGCAATAGTAACGACAGCACCTTTCGAAGGATCGTTCCCGATATATTCTACACTGGTTACTGCCTGATCGAGTTTCCAGTTGTTAATAAACCAACCCTTCCAGAACCAGCCAAGATCTTCCCCGGCTGCATTATTCATACTCCTAAAAAAATCCGCAGGTTCGGGGTGTTTGTAGGCCCACGTTGCAATATACTGCCTGAAGGCATAGTCAAAGCGTTGCGGCCCAAGTATGCAATTACGCAATAAGAGCAGCGCGAAAGCTGGTTTACCGTATTGGCCCCTTTCGATATTTTCTTTCTGAAGTACCTCGGGTATCGTCATTGCCGCTTCCGAGGTTTCACTAAATACGGATTTGGCGGCCTTCTGAAAATTAAATGCTTCCGCCGGAAACTTAAATTCCCCTTTGTTAAAGTCGGTTGCGCACAGGATATTGAGAAAGGTGTTAAGCCCTTCATCCATCCAAGTATATTTCCGTTCATTGCTGCCGACCACTATTGGAAAAATAAAGTGGCCGAATTCGTGATTCACAATACCGAACAGCG
>JAOQAL010000743.1 GCA_025963615.1 Chitinophagaceae bacterium
ACTGGCTGATAATAAAATCAAATGGATTCACATATTGTAACTGCTGTTCTCTTAACTCCTGCATATGTGCTACAACAGGAAACCGGTGATGGTATTGCCACAGTAGATTTGGTAAAAAAATGAGAAACGCAATTACAAATGAGATATACAGATGTTTGTTGAGAAATATTTTTCGTTGTCTTGAAATGAGAAGGGCCGCTACTATACTTATGGTAAATAATGATACGGAATACTTGCTCATGAAGCCCAGGCCTACGCTTACTCCAAAAATATAAAGCCATTTGTTTTGTTCTGTCTGCACATAACGCGTCAGCGTAAAGACCATCATCGTCCAGAAAAAAAGTTCCAGAAAGTTGGGTTGAAACAAAAAGAACATCCGCATATAACCATCCAGCATAAACGGCAACCAGCCCAAAATCAAAGCAAATGTTCTTCCACCCAGCGAGATAATTATTTTTCCTGTGAGTAAATAGGTAAAGGCGCCAAATAATGCAGGCCATATTTTTATCCAGAACATCCCATTGCCAAATAAATTAGTGAGCCAGGCAAATACACTCAGGAGTGGTGGCACTTCCATATAGCCCCATGCCATATGATGGCCTTCGGCCAGGTATAGAAATTCGTCCCGGTGCGGTTGATAATAACTGTCCTGCAGGAAAAATGGAATGATCAATTTTATACATGCCAGCAGGTAAAGCAGCCTGTTTCCTTTAAACATAGTGGTTTATTTAAAAAAATGTCGGATTTCTTCCTTGGCATTCAACACACCACTATATCAATTCCAATACATATCGGATTCGTAGTATGGTTTCTTCTTTACCCAAAACAGCGGCAATTTCAAAAACCGGCGGCCCGAACTTTCCACCTACAAGCATAATGCGAAAAGGCAATTGTAATTCGCCGGGTTTTATGTTTTGCAATACTGCTAATTTTTTAAAACCATCTTCTATAAAAGCGCTCTCCCATTGCGGAACAGCGTTTAGCTCTTCGATGAATGATTTAAAAAATATTTTTTTTGCTTCATTCCATTTCGGTTTCACAGCCTCCAGGTCATATTGTTCCGGTAGTTGAAAAAAGAATGAACCCTGCGATACAAAATCAATCAGCAGAGTACAACGGTCTTTTATGATATTTAAAACTTTTACAAAAAAGCTTTCATCTGTGATTGGAATGCCTTTTTCAATAAACAGTTTCTTAACGGTTCCCGAAAGATTGGGGGACCAACTATCCACTGTCAGCTTTTTAATCCATTCATGGTTAAACCATTTTGCTTTTTCATAATCAAACTTCGCTCCGCTGCTATGCACTCTTTCAATTGAAAATTTTTCTATCAATTCTTCTTTCGTAAAAATTTCCTGTTCCGTGCCATCATTCCAGCCTAGCAAGGCGAGCAGGTTAATGAATGCTTCTGGTAAAAACCCTTTTTCCTTAAAGCCTTCTGTCCCCCGATAGCTATCGGGATCCCCCGGCTTTGGATCAGCCCAACTCATGGCAAAAACCGGAAAACCGTATTTGGCGCCGTCGCGCTTACTTAATTTTCCATTCGGGCCCAATATTAAAGGAAGATGAGCCCATTGAGGCATTTCATTCAACCCAAATAAATACTGCCATAATAAAACATGTACCGGTGCGCTGGGCAACCATTCTTCACCACGAAAAGCATGGGTAATCTTCATTAAATAATCATCTACCACCACTGCGAGATGATACGTAGGCATTCCATCCGCTTTCAACAATACTTTATCATCAATCTGCCAGCTATCAAAATTTACTTTTCCCCGTATCATATCGTCAAACGAGATAACCAGATCTTCCGGCATTTTGATTCTGATGACGTAGGGGATGGCTTTATCTAATAAATCAGCTACTTCATTTGCAGGCAGGGAAATTGAATTGCGTAAGCCGGAGGCTGTACGATAATGTTGACTGTATTGAAAGTTTGGAATTTCATTCCGCATTTTCTCCAGTTCTTCCGGGGTATCAAATGCATAATAGGCATGGCCTTGTTTTACTAACTGGTCCGCATATTCACGATACAGCGTTTTTCTTTCACTCTGGCGGTAAGGTCCATAAGCTCCGCCATGCAATGGACTTTCGTCTGGCTCAAGTCCTATCCATTTCAGACAGTTGAAAATGTAGTCTTCTGCCCCGGCTACATAGCGGCTTTGGTCGGTATCTTCAATTCTCAGAATAAAATCACCACCCTGTTTTTTGGCGAACAGGTAATTGTATAAAACTGTTCTTACTCCGCCCAGATGCAAACCGCCCGTAGGACTGGGAGCAAACCGTACACGTACTTTTTTATTCATAGTCTGCAAAGATAAAGCCTCTGGCTACCTGCCCGGGCGGAACGAAATAAATTTATAGTAGATTTGATTTTGCTCATCAATGGAAGAAATCGCAAGTAATAGTAAACTCCCGAAACCTCTCTTTGGGTCCCGGTATATCGGGATGAGGAAGCCTTATATGGTTAAAACTCCCTGGTGGCTAAAAAAACTATACCCTGCCCGGCTTTGGCATGTTGATACCGAAAAGAAAATCCTATATCTCACTTTTGATGACGGACCTCATCCTGAAGCCACAGCCTTTGTATTAAATGAATTAAAAAAACATGATGCATTAGCTACCTTTTTTTGCATTGGTAAAAATGTTTTGGAATGGCCGGATGTTTACAAACGGATTTTAGATGAAGGACATGCTGTGGGCAATCATACACAGAACCATTTGAATGGATGGAGGGTGAGTGATGATGTTTATATGAAAGATATTGCACAAGCTGCTAACTATATTGACTCGGGATTGTTCCGCCCACCTTATGGAAGAATCACTTCTTTCCAGGCAAAGCATTTGCGTTCAGCCATGCGGGGTAGAAAGCCAAAAATTATCATGTGGGATGTATTGAGTGCTGATTTTGATACCTTGATAACAGCTGAAAAATGTCTTGAAAACGTAATTTTTAAGTCCAGGCCCGGGTCAATCATCGTATTTCATGACAGCGAAAAAGCTTTTTCCAAATTGCAGTATTGTCTTCCCAGAATTCTTAATTTTTTTTCTGAAAAAGATTACCGGTTCGATACTCTTAAAGGAATGGATGAAGAAGGCGAGCCAGTTTAATTAAAATCAGGAAGTTAATTTAATAAGGGCTAAAGTGTTGAGAATCAGGCAAAAATTAGGGCCTGGGTAGAAACCCTGGCCCGTTTTTAATCCGTACCCTATGAAAACTGATTTAAAGATAGAATAATTTTTGATTAATGCAAACTTATTTCCTGTGTTGAGCCATTAATTATTACGGTAGCCCTGTTGTCGCAATCACCCAGTCCATAGTCCAGTATTGCTACCCATTGGCTACCGGCGACACCCGCCCCCAGCGTTGTTTTTATTACACCTTGTACAACCCAGCGGCAAAGAAATTTCTTAACCAATGGCTCATCAATATTAGATTCCCAGGTGGCGAGCAGGTTACCTCTTTTCAACCGGCCATTTGAATTTCCTTCAACAGTGAAAGCATCATCCAGCGCGATGTCAGGAGTTGCCAGGCCTTCCGTCTGGGTTATCACTTTGTGATTATTCCATTCGGTATAGTTGCCGTTGAGTTTACTGAGTTTTGCGTTTTGCACATCTACCGTGAATTGCCGGTTACCCGCAGACGTAGTGTTGGCAATAGTTTCAGCACCTTCTACCTTAATGCTATCAATATAAAATCCGTCGAAAAGGACGGTTGCTTTATTACCTGCCACAATTAATCTCCCCGTATAAGTCGCAATAATTTTTCCCTTGCGTATATGGCCATCCTTTCCTTCGCAGCCAGCACCAAAGTCAATTACGATCTGTAGCGGAAAAATATTGGGGGCTGCCAGTTGCGTTATGGAAACTGTAAAGCAACTGTTAGGTCTTTCGGCATTTGGGTTAACGTTCATTGAACGGCCAAAAACACCGGTACCCTGCATACCGACATCATTGTTAACGCCCATGACATTGTCGAAAACATCATTGAACACAAATTCTGCTTCTGCGTTTGACTCAGCGGAGGCAAGCGAGGCTTCTTGTTTATCATCGTCGGTAGCGCCACTATTTTCCTTCTTACAGGAAAAGATCGTAAGGGCAGTTAAAACAGACAGGGTGATTAAAAAACGGGCTGGGGCACTAATAAATTTCATAGCATGGTCTTTAAGATAAACAGTTAGATAACGTTAGTGAGAAGGCAAATATTGGTTAAAGTTTAACGGTTTCCTATAATTTTAGGGAGTTTTATTAAGGGAGAAATAATGCAGCTAATTGATACTCATTGTCATATTTACTCGGCGGCGTTTGATGCCGACCGCCAGCCGATGATCGAAAGGGCGAAAAATGAAGGCGTGGCTAAGATGCTGATGCCGGCTATTGATTCTGCGGAGCATGAATCCATGCTGTTACTGGAGCAGCAAAACCCGGGGAAATGTATAGCGATGATGGGCTTGCATCCCTGTTCGGTAAAAGAAAATTATGAACAGGAGCTTACCCTCATCCGGCAATATTATGAAAAGCGGTCGTTTATTGCCGTGGGAGAAATCGGTTTAGATTTCTATTGGGATATCAGTTTCAAAGAGCAGCAATACGATGCATTTAACCGCCAGGTGGAATGGGCATTACAATATGACATTCCTATTGTTATTCATTCGAGGGATTCAACGGATGAGTGCATCCAGGTGGTAAAAGAGCATCAGAAGGGCAAGCTGAAAGGAGTCTTTCATTGTTTTTCCGGATCGGTGGAGCAGGCGAACCAGATTACGGAACTGGGGTTATATCTTGGCATCGGGGGAGTGGTGACCTTCAAAAATGGCGGTTTAGATGTGGTGATGAAGCAAATAGATTTAAAGCATATTGTTCTTGAAACCGATGCGCCATACCTGGCGCCAACACCTTTTCGGGGCAAGAGGAATGAGTGCAGTTATATAAAATATGTGGCGCAAAAATTAGCAGATATTAAAGCATTGGATATGGAAGAAGTAGCGGCGCTTACGACTAAAAATGCCCAAAGTTTATTCCGGCTTTAACCCTTATTTTTGCAACCCTATTTTTAGGGAGATTTGGTAGCAAGGCAAATGATCAATAAATATTGGAGACTTGTCCGAGTGGTTGAAGGAGTCCCGATAAAATCGGGAGAAAGTGTGTAAACGGGAAACCGTATCTATTATTATGACAAAGGTTGGATTGAAGATTTGTTGAAAGACAATTATTAATAAATATTGGAGACTTGTCCGAGTGGTTGAAGGAGTCCCGATAAAATCGGGAGAAAGTGTGTAAATGGGAAACCGTATCTATTATTATGACAAAGGTTGGATTGAAGATTTG
>JAOQAL010000765.1 GCA_025963615.1 Chitinophagaceae bacterium
GGCAAAGTGGAAACGAGCGTCTTTCCTTCACCAGTAGCCATTTCAGCAATCTTGCCTTCATGTAATACAATTCCACCAATCAGCTGTACATCGTAATGAACCATATTCCAGGTGATCTGGCCACCAGCAGCTAACCAGCTATTTTTGAAAATAACCTTATCGCCCTCAATTTTCACATATTCTCTTTTTACACTCAGGTCCCGGTCGAGAGGCAAGGCGGTAGAAATAATCTCTGTATTTTCTTTAAACCTCCGGGCTGTTTCCTTAACAACAGCGAAAGCTTCCGGCAGAATTTCTTTCAATACTTCCTCGATCTTTTTATCCCGGTCTTTTCTCAACTTATCTACCTCCTGGTAAATAGTGTCTTTCCCATTCAGGTCATTAAACGGCAGCGCCTCAGCCTGTTTATTCTTTGAACTTATTTCCTCATCAATGACTTTTAAATGATCTTCAATCCTTTGACGGAATTCTACCGTCTTGTTTCGGAGAGCATCATTATTGAGGGATTGACAAGAAACAAAAAAATTATTGATTTGGGCAACCAGGGGTTCAATCTTCTTTACATCTTTTTCCGATTTATTGCCCCCAAAAATTTTTGAAAAAAAACCAGCCATGATAATGCGTTATTGATATTTACAATAAGAAATAATAAGGTTTTTACGGTGTCAAAAAGAGTGCTACACAATGCCATCAAGCCAATTTGACAGAGGGGTGCAAAGATAAGTGAAATAGTTGGCGCTAAAGCTGCCGGGAACCAGCCCGTTTTTACCAATTTCCGTACTTAGCCAATTTGGTCGCAATACCCTGAATTTTATTATCTTTTGTTTAGCCTATATTGCCTGTAAAAGCAATACAAGACAAATCCATCTTCATGTACCGGGTGTTTATTTTTATTTTCTTTTCCCTCCTCCTTATTGCCGGCTGCAATAACAGCGAAGATGTTACTATTAAATATATCGATAATGATCCCTTGTATTTCGATTATAAAATCTGGGGAGAAGAAGGCCGGGATTATGTAACCGTGATGCTCCAATACCGTTTTGAAGATCAGGACGGCTCTACCAGGGTCCTGAAAGATCCTTCGAAGGTTGAATTTGACGGAAGCCTTTTACAGGTTGACAGTTCAAAAATGTCGGGTTATTTCTACGAATTTGAAAAACCCCTTGATTCTTTTGCCGGTAACCATTTAATAACCTTTACTGATTCCGCCGGAAAAGTATATCGGGAGTCTTTTGAATTTATTCCTTTTTCCCTTAAAACCGAGTTACCGGAAATTGTTCATCGCAAGGAGCTGGCCATTCAACTGGAAGGCTTACAGAAAGAAGATTATATCCGTATCATAGCCCTGGATACGGTATTTAAAAGCAGGGGAATTAATGAAGTAGACACGGTTAAAAACGGCCTTGTTATTATTACCAAAGACTGGTTGAAGAACCTGGTAAACGGAACCATACATCTTGAACTCTACAAAGAAGAAGAATGGCGGGTAAAAAATGCTACAACGGCTGGCGGATTCCTGTCCATATCCTATGGTTTAAAGAGAGAATTTGAATTGGCCGATTGAGATTTTAACTATTTATTCCCCTTTTACGCGCAGCTATGGAATTTCAGCTTTAACCCTGTACTTTTGCGGCCAAATTGCTGGATGCTGGATGCTGGATGCTGGATGCTGGATGCTGGATGCTGGATGCTGGATGCTGGATGCTGGATGCTGGATGCTGGATGCTGGATGCTGGATGCTGGATGCTGGATACTAAACAATAAACATTTACCATGGCTGGTCAATTAAAAGAAGTTCGTAACCGTATTAAGTCGGTACAAAGTACACAACAGATTACTAAGGCAATGAAAATGGTAAGTGCCGCCAAATTACGCCGCGCACAGGATTCCATTGTACAAATGCGGCCTTATGCGAAAAAACTGCAGGAGATGCTTGGCAATATTGTAAGCAATAGTGAAGGGGAAGGGGAAATGGCACTTGCCGTAGAGCGTTCGGTGGAAAAAGTATTACTGATTGTAATTACTAGTGACCGCGGCCTTGCCGGAGCTTATAATGCTAATCTAATCAAGACTTCCAAAGCCTTGATTGCTGAAAAATACAGCGATCAGTATAAAAAAGGAAATATCACCATCTGGAATATTGGTAAAAAAGGATACGAGCATTTTATAAAAAACCGTTACAAAGCCGAAGCCACTTATAAAGATATTTTTTTGAACCTGAATTTTGAGAATGTACAGTTGTGCTCACAGGCTGCCATGAAAGCTTTTGGGAATAAAGAATTTGATGCAGTCGAAATTGTGTATAGTGAATTCAAAAATGCGGCTACCCAGCGTTTTGTATCCGAAAGATTTTTACCGGTTCCAAGAGCAGAAAAAAAACCAGGCGCTGTAAAAGCGGATTTTATTTTCGATCCTTCCAAAGAAGAACTGATCGGTGAATTGATGCCGAAGATTCTTAACACGCAATTATATAAAGCCGTATTGGATGCCAATGCTTCCGAACATGGTGCCCGTATGACGGCAATGGATAAGGCCAGTGAAAATGCCAATGAATTGCTGCGGGCACTTAAAATATCTTACAATCGCGCCAGGCAGGCTGCTATTACTACTGAGTTGACTGAAATAGTAAGCGGAGCGGCGGCCCTGCAAGGTTAATAAGTTTATAGCTTGTAGTTTATGGTTTCTTTAAATTTGAAGCTCACCAATCCATAAACGAAAAACAATAAACCATAAACAGCATACATGGAAATAACGAATCTTATACCGCATATTGAATCATTGATTTTCGCAAGCGACAAGCCATTGACTACCCTGGAGCTTACGGAACTGGTGAACAATGCATTTAGTTTTATGGAAGATAAAATCACCCTGGACCAGGTAGAATCTTCCATGGAAGGAATCCTGGAAAAATACAATTCAGAATTCTATCCGTTCGAAGTGCGGATGAGCGGTGGAGGCTGGCAGTTTCTTACGAAAAAAGAATTTCATAAAACAGTCGCTCAACTAAACGGAGATAAGTTTTTAAAGAGATTATCAGCTGCAGCATTGGAAACACTGGCTATTATTGCCTATAAGCAACCGGTAACCAAAGGTGAAATTGAAGCGATCCGCGGTGTAAGTTCCGACTACGCTGTTCAGAAACTACTGGAAAAAGAACTTATCATCATCAGCGGCCGCAATGAAAAAATGCCGGGTCATCCCCTGGTATATGCCACGTCAAGGAATTTCATGGATTATTTCGGTATCAACTCCGCGGAAGAGCTGCCAAAAATAAAAGAAGTGCTGGCCGAACAATTAGTAACGCCCACCGTGATGAAAGATACCGTAACGGCTGAAGATGAAGCAAAGCCTGAAGGAACAGAAGCCGATATCCTGCTTTCCGTGACTGAAACCGGTGAACTGATAGAAAAAACAGAAGACGACGAACCGCAACCCTGATTAGATTATTTTATAAATTACGAATGAGGCGTGGCAGCGTTTGGAACGGAGTCACGCCTTTTCTATCTTCGCTATTATGCCGCAATCGTTATCGCCACAGCAATTGAAAACCATCGCCGGTGAGTTTGGAACCCCTTTGTATGTTTACCACGCTGAAAAAATAAAGGAACAATACGAAAAATTGGTTACCGCATTCGATAATATGAATACGGTTTTTTTTTATGCCTGTAAGGCATTGACCAACGTCAATATCCTCAAATACGTAAAATCATTAGGGGCTAATATTGACTGCAGTTCTATTAATGAGGTAAAATTGGCTTTTCATGCCGGCTTTCCGGCTGAACGGATTTTATATACTTCCAATGGTATTGCTTTCGATGAAATCGCAGAAGCAAAGGCGCTCGGTGTCATCATTAATATTGACAGCCTCTCCAACCTGGAAAAGTTCGGAAAACGGTTTGGTCATAGTTACCCGGTCGGTATCCGCCTCCGCCCGAACATACTGGCAGGCGGTAATTTAAAAATTTCCACGGGTCATGATAAAAGTAAGTTTGGAATTCCGGTAGACCAGGTTGAAAAAATACTTTCCTTAGTCAAGCAATACGATCTTCATATAAAAGACCTGCACATCCATACAGGGAGTGAAATAAAAGATGTGGATGTTTTCCTGAAAGGAATTGAGGTGTTATTTGAAATCGTGGCTCATTTTCCGGAACTGGAATTTATTGACCTGGGTGGCGGGTTCAAAGTGCCTTACCAGGATGGTGATAGTGAAACGGACATGCAACTGTTGGCAAAAAAAGTAAAAGAGGAATTCACCCGTCATGCCGAAACAAGAGGTAAAGATTTACAAATCTGGTTTGAGCCGGGAAAATTCATTGTCAGTGAGTGTGGTTATTTTATTACGAAAGTGAATGTGATAAAAGAAACACACGCTGCTGACTTTGTTAGTGTAGATAGCGGTTTCAACCACCTGATACGTCCTATGTTTTATGATGCTTACCACCGGATTGAAAATATCAGCAATCTGCAGGGGCCTGAAAAAAAATATTCCGTTGTTGGAAACATTTGTGAAACCGACACCTTTGCATGGGACCGGAAACTGACGGAAGTAAATGAAGGCGACTATCTCGTTTTTTATAATGCCGGGGCTTATGGTTTTGAAATGTCTTCTAATTTCAATTCAAGATATAAACCTGCGGAAGTACTCGTAAAAGATGGCAAAGCACAACTGATCCGGAAAAGAGATGTATTCGACGATTTACTCCGGAACCAGCTCGAAATTTTATAACCGGTAGTTAATTGTTTTTTTATTGTTGTCAGGGCAAAATGGTTCAAATAGCAACAAGTCTTTCCTGATAAGGATTATAATTCCTGTCCGCAGGGAGACCCGGGACAAGGGATTTCCATTTTCCTGCTGTTGGATGGGAATGGAAAGGCTATTCATACGCAAAATTCGGATTACCTTGAAGAAGGAAAAGGATATAGTCAGGAAAAAGTGTTTGGTTTTTTAAAAGACGGGCCCGAAAGCGGTTAGTCCCGGGCAGTATAAAGAATAAAAACATGACCTCAAACGTTGCCGCCTTTATCAAACTTATGACACACCCTGTTAAATTCAGGATGTTTCTTTTGGCAAAACTACCCAGCGCTTATTTTGCAGGTGTCCGTATCCGTCATATGGATGAAAATACCTGCCAGGTTACGGTTCCGTATAAATGGTTTTCACAAAACCCGTTTCACTCTACGTATTTCGCCTGCCTGGCTATGGCAGCGGAAATGAGTACGGGTGTGCTGGGATTGGCTCATTTGGATAAAAGACAACCATCGGTTTCCATGCTGGTAGTAAAACTGGAAGCCAATTATTTCAAAAAAGCGGTGGGCAGAACCATATTTACCTGCGACGATGGCGAACAATTAAAATCAACTATTGAAAAGGCCGTTGCAACGGGTGAAGGAGAAGCATTCCGGGCACGATCGGTTGGCGTCAATGAGCATGGAGAATTAATAGCTGAATTTTTTATTACCTGGTCATTCAAGGTAAAACGAAAATAAAATTTCATTCAATTTAACATCGCACGGTGTATTGTAAGTTGACTTCTATCATCCTCTCAAATTATATTTATGAAGATTGCTTTTCATGGAGCAGCCCGTACGGTCACCGGCTCCAAACATTTATTGACGGTAAAAAATGGACGGAAAGTATTACTGGATTGTGGTATGTTCCAGGGAATGGGGGCTGATACGGATTCGTTAAACCGGAACTTTGGATTTGATTCCAGCGAGGCAGATGTAATGATCCTGTCGCATGCACACATTGATCATTCAGGGCTGATTCCGAAACTTTATAAAGAAGGTTTCCGCGGAACTATTTTTTGTACTCCCGCTACGAAAGAACTGACGGCCATCCTGCTGGAAGATTCCGCCGAAATACAGGAAGATGATACTAAATTCAGTAATAAAAAAAGAGCGGCCGAAGGACTCCCCTACCTGCAACCTATTTATACTATTGAAGATGCAAAAAATTGTCTGGCGCAATTTGCCCCGGTAGAATATGACGCCTGGTTTAACGTAACCGATGGCGTACAGGCCATGTTCACCGATGCGGGTCATATTATCGGGAGTGCCTGCGTGCACCTGCGCATCCAGGAAGATGGAAAGCAAACGGCGCTGACATTCAGTGGTGATGTTGGTCGTTACCGGGATGTTATTTTAAAATCACCGCAGGATTTTCCACAGGCAGATTTTATAATTATGGAATCAACCTATGGAAACAGTCTGCACGAAATGAATGTGACAACTCCTGATTCCATTTTACAATGGATTCAAAAAACCTGCCTGCAGAAAAAAGGAAAACTCATTATGCCGGCATTCAGCGTAGGCAGAACACAGGAAATACTTTTTGCATTGAATCAGCTGGAATTGGAAAACAGGCTGCCTGCGCTGGATTATTTTGTTGATAGCCCGTTAAGTATTGAAGCAACGGAAGTGGTTAAAAAATACCCGCAGTATTTCAATAAATCCATCCAGAAAATCCTGGAAACTGATAATGATCCTTTTATGTTTAAGGGATTAAAATACATCAAAACGGTGGATCAATCCAAAATGCTGAATTTCCGGAATGACCCTATTGTAATCATATCAGCGAGCGGCATGGCGGACGCGGGCCGGGTAAAACATCATATCAGCAATAATATTGAAAATAGCAGGAATACAATTCTTCTTACCGGTTACTGTGAACCCCGTTCATTGGGCGGAAGATTGTTGGCTGGCGCCCCGGAAGTTTCTATTTATGGAGTCAGGCATGAAGTAAATGCAGAAATCGGCGCTATTAAAAGTATGAGCGCCCATGGTGATTATGAAGATCTCAGCCAATGGCTATCTCACCAGGATACCCGCAAAGTAAAAAAACTTTTCCTCGTTCATGGTGAGTACCCTGTGCAGATCGACTTTAAAGAACGATTACTCAAAAAGGGCTATACGGATATTGAAATACCTGAACGTCATTATGAGATTGGATTAACCTGAACTCTGGATGCTGGACTAGATGCTGGATACTGGATGCTAGATACTGGCTGGATTGTACCTGTTTATTCGGATAAATATCGAATACGGAAAGCTGCGAGACTGAAGTAAGTTATAGAACTATTGATCTCGAAGCTCGCAGCTCGTAGCTCGAAGCTTTTCTTAAGTTACATAACTATAAGTCTTGAAGCTCGCAGCTCGCAGCTCATAGCTCGCAGCTTGTACTTCCTACTTCTCCCGGTACATCCCGCTGAATTTCTTTGACTCCAATGTCTTCTGCACGGGCTTCATCTGATCTTGTGCATCCCTTCTCAAATTGGGAACATTGTCATTGGAAATTATCCTGAACGAACCAGTGGAAATGTATTTTAATGTTTCCGCAAGACAAGGTTCATTTACATCGCCCCAATCTTTATCCACGCCATCATTCATCAATTTGTCCGGGGCAAAGCCGGTGTAATAATCGGCATTACCAGCACTGTTTATGGTTCTGAACGAAATAGGATAAATAGCATAATTTGAAATTTCAATCGGGAAAAAACCGACGGGCTTGCCATAGGTAGTATCACCAATTAATTTTACATCCATATAGGGTTTTAAATTATTAATTAGCAATTCACTTGCGGAAGCAGTTGAATTGGATACAATAAAAAATACCCGGCCCAGATTCAATGCGCCTGCTTTTTTATAACTAATAGTATTGGCACTTTCTGTAAAAGATACATTATCAAAATCGGGTTTTTTCTTTAATAGGGGAAAATTGCCCTGTTGTAACTGTTGGTTAAATTCATAAGTATACATCTTTTGATTATTGGCAGCCTGAGGAGCAATTAAATCTGAAAGAGTATCCTGCGTTTCGGTTGAGCCACCCCGGTTGTAGCGCAAATCAACCACTAATTCATTAATACCCGCAGCCTGGAGTTGTGTAAAGGCTGTTGCCAACTCGGTTCTGGAATTAGCACCGAAAAACTGATTAAATACCATATACCCTACTTTACCCGCACCCGCATTAATCACATTCAGATATAAAACAGAATTAGCCTGGAAACTACTTTTACTTAGCGGCGCCGCATAAATTGTACCATCCGGTTTTAAAAATTCAAAATTGGCTGAGGTGGCAGTACCAAAAAAAGTATTATTCAGCATGTCCACACTTGCCTGATCATAACTGATCTGTGTACCATTGATTTTATTGATTCTCCATCCTCTCTTCACTCCATTAGTGCCGGCGGCAGATTGATTATATACATAACTTACAAACCAATAAACCGAATCGACCGGTGCAACGATATCCACTGAATATGATTTAATAAAAAATCCGAAATCCGCACTTGCACCCGTTTGAATACCATCTGATACTTCTTTGGTTGTAACAAAACTATACCTGTCAAGCGGTTCAAGTTTCCGTATCGCGTCCATTACATTGGAAGCCGATCCCAGTTCGTCCGAACCTTTATACTGGCGGGGATTGAATTGGTCATAAGAAGGTAAAACACTGTTCCAGAAATAGACTTCCTGGGAATACAAATAGACCGAGTCCATTATTTTTTCTTCTGCTGTTCCGGTGGCGGGTGGTGTATTCGAATTGCCGGAATTATCATTATTCTTTTTACAGGAAGCGACTAACAGGATGGCTCCGAGGCCGGCAAGAACCTGTGTAATTTTAAATACCCGCATATTCTTTACTTTAATTTATTTACTACTAACGCAAATTTGTCCGAAATAGTTGTCAAAATCGATGATTATCAGGAAAACAACGGCTAATAAGGTAAAAAACTATGCCAGAATAGAAAGAAAGCTGCGAGCTGCTAGCTATGAGCTGCGAGACTGAAGTAAGTTATAGAACTATAGGTCTTGAAGAGGAAAGCTGCGAGCTATGAGCTGCGAGACTGAAGTAAGTTATAGAACTATAGGTCTCGAAGCTCGCAGCTCATAGCTCGAAGCTTTGAGCTATGAGCTGCATTCCCATCTCTGTGTGCCTCTGTGCCCCCGTGTCCGTGGTTCAAAACCGGTGAATAGAATAACTACAGTTGAATTATTTTTTTTGTTCCCATTTATGTTTAAGGCTTAAAGGCAAACTTTGTTTTTGCAATATTTTTTCCGCTAAGTTTTACCGAAGAGCTATTGTCCGTATTGATAAAGAGGCTGTCACAGGTCAGGCTACCATCTTCAAAATTCGACGTCTCCAGGTTCAGTCCCATATTTTTTATCACCAGATCGCCCGTTATGTCAATGGAACTTTCTTTTGTTTTTTCAACATTAATTTTATTAAACCTGCCTACGGCTGTACCATCATTTCTATTCCATCCTCCCAGGTGAAGAACGGTTTCGTTTAATTCGATGGCTAATGAATCTGTACGGGCAATACCTTTATTTCCATGGATCACCAACTCACAAAAATCAGCTTTTATTTTCTGTACCTGCGGCAGGTAAAGAATGACATCCTGGTAAGACCTTATCCGCTCCGGCTCTTTATTATTTTTCATGATGGTCGTGTCCCCTTTTATTGTTAACGCCCCATCCAGGATTTGATAATGCACCTTGTTATTCTCATTTTTCTCAATCTCCAGTCTGGCTGTATCCGAAGGAATGATCGTTACGTTTTGCAAGCCGCTAAGTGAAACAGATCGCACATCTTTGATATCATAGGTATTATACCTTTCATTGTGCAGGCTCGTCATGGTTATAAAATCGTTTCTCTTGTATTTGGCATACAATGCCGCATGAATCGCTGTTATAATGAACAGAATGGCGAGGAAAGTGCCTAATAATATTTTATTACTTGTCCGCATAGATGCTGGAATTATAAATTATGCAAAATTTTGTTTCTTATATTTTTCAAAGCGTGTCTTCAATTCATCTATTTCCATTCCCAACAGGTACATATTTCTGAAGACAGCCGGCATATCTTTTTCGGTAAATTCATTTTTCCGGTACTGCAACGCATTTCTATAGGCATTGGGAGACACGAAATAACCGATGCCACGCTGGTTATAAATAATATCCTGTTGCTGTAAAAATTCCACCGACCGCATCACGGTATTGGGATTTACTTCCAATTGTATGGCAAGTTCCCTTACCGATGGGATCCGCCCATCGGCCACCCATTCCTTCAACAGTATTTTTTCGCATACATAGTCCGCTATCTGCAGGTATATTGCTTGTGATTCTCTGAATTGCATACTCAAATAGTTTAAAGCCTTAAATTTCTTTTTCTTTGACCCTGAAATAAGTCGCTATCCAGAAGATAGGCGCAAAAGCATATTTCAAAAGAAATAATGAACCCGTATTAACCCATTCCGGCAACCGGATTATTTTTTCGCTGATATCACTACCGACATTTAATCTATAACTGGCCATACTTTCATAAAAACTTCCATCCGGCATAAAAGTGTTAAGTATTTTCCCGACAAATACTATAAGAAGCAGCCAGATAAACAGCAAGCCAACCGTGGTTTTGATAAAACTAAACCGGCTGAAATAAACAGAACCGAGTAAATAAGCCGATTGAACAGCGAAATAACAGAGCAGGAGATAGAAAAGAAAATTAAACTCCCCCTGTCCTGGTCTGCTGTCGGTCCAAAAAACGTTGACCACTTTTTGCGGCTCAAACACAGCTGCCGGAGAATGATTTGTTTCCCAGTAAGAATAGGCTACAGTATTACCAACCTTTACCATAATGATATCAGCAAAATAAAAAAGGAGGGTATAGAAAATAAAGAATATCACCACTCCATATAACAAAGTGCAAAGTGTTTTTTCAAGTTGCGATGCCGGCACGGATAAATAATTAGTGCCTTTGGATTTGGAAGAAAGATCAGCAAACAAGGTGCTGGCATACAGGCAGCCTACAATAAACAGGCCTACATAATACGTACCATATTGTACGCCCGGGTCCATGGGACGGTATCTTTCCATTACAATATAGAAGCCAAACCATGCCAGTATGATGCCGGTTATAGCCAGCATGCCCAATAAATATTTCTTGCGGTTCTCCGACCAATGTTTCGCTATAAGCAGTAAGCACCTGTTAAAATTAAATACCTGATTCATAACAATATTTTAAGCATTAAAAACCGATTGAACTTTCTGACCGTTTGTTACAATCGCTTTATATAAAAGCTCCAGATCCACTTTACTTTCTTCACCCTCCATATTCTCTGTAACGATTGCCGTTCCTTTTAAAGAACCTTCGTGATAAAATGATTCTTTTATCTCTGCCTGGTCATAAGAAATCCTGAATGAAAGCTTGTTGGCAATACGTTCCATGTCCTGGTCGAAAAGAATGGTGCCTTCATCAATAATCGTAATCCGGTCAATCAGGTTTTCAAGGTCTTTTACCTGGTGCGTACTGATAACGATACATTTTTTTTCATCCAGGGCACCTGCCATTACTTTACGAAACTGGCTTTTACTCATGATATCAAGGCCGTTGGTAGGTTCATCCAGCAAGAGCAAAGAAACATTCGTTGCCAAACCAAAACTGATCAGTACCTTCTTCTTCTGGCCATAACTCATATTCTGCAACGTACTGTCTGCGGGGATTTCAAACTCACGGATGTATTTATTAAACTGCTCTTCATTGAACTGTGGATAAAAAGGGGCCTGGTGTTTAATTAAAAAACTGATCGGAACATTAGGAAAATAAAATTCTTCCCCCACCATAAATACATCATTCAAAAAAGCCGGTTCCCTTTTGCCAGGCCGGTGGCCAAGTACTTCTACCGAACCCTTATCAGGAAAAAGTAAACCCGCCAGGCTGCGAAGGAGTGTTGACTTACCGGTACCGTTTTTTCCCAGTAAACCATAAATATGACCTGCGCTCAGTTGCAGGGAAAGGCCGGTGAAGACCTTTTTCTTCTTGTACGAAAAATGCAGATTCTTAATGGAAATCATACAGAGTGTTTTAGTGTACTACTTAAATAGTACACAAACATAGGAAAACTTTTTTACTTACCAAATTTTCTCTCCTATTTCTTAAAAATTAACATGAAAAGCATTCGCTGATGATTTTTGTACCTTGCGCCCCGAACGATCGGATCGTTATTTAAATAACCCGGGGTTTTTAAGGAGGAGAAATGGAAGGGTTATATACTAAATCAAAGCTATGCAGAAAGAATTAAGAAAACGAGAGGCCCTGGAATATCATTCCAAAGGAAGACCGGGAAAAATTGAAGTAATTCCAACCAAAGATGCCAAAACGCAGAGAGATCTTTCACTGGCCTATTCACCGGGAGTAGCAGAACCCTGTAAAGAAATTCACGCAAACGTTGAGAATGTTTATAAATACACCGCCAAGGGAAACCTGGTGGCCGTAATCAGTAATGGTACTGCCGTATTAGGGCTGGGTGATATCGGCCCGGAAGCGAGTAAGCCTGTCATGGAAGGCAAAGGGGTATTGTTTAAAATCTTTGCAGATATTGATGTATTCGATATTGAGATCAATGAAAAAGATCCCGAAAAATTTGTTCAGATTGTAAAAGCGCTCGAGCCAACCTTTGGTGGCATTAATCTTGAAGACATCAAAGCGCCGGAATGTTTTTACATAGAAAAAAAATTAAAAGAGCAACTGAACATTCCCGTCATGCATGATGACCAGCATGGCACCGCTATTATCAGTTCGGCAGCGTTGCTGAATGCCCTGGAAATACAAAAAAAGAAAATTGATAAAGTACGGTTCGTGGTCAATGGGGCCGGCGCAGCGGCCATGGCTTGTGTACAATTATATGTATCACTCGGGGCTACCGCCGATAATTTCATTATGTTCGACCGCAAGGGGGCCTTGCATAAAGACCGGAGCGACCTGGATGAATTTAAACAACCCTTTGCCAATGCCAAAGGTGAAATATCGCTCGCAGATTCCATGAAAGATGCCGATGTATTCATCGGCCTGAGTGCCGGAAATGTGTTAAACGCAGATATGGTAAAAAGCATGGCAAAAAATCCCATCGTTTTCGCGATGGCAAATCCAGACCCCGAAATAAGTTGGGAAGACGCTACGAATGCCCGAAAAGACGTGATTATGGCTACGGGCCGGAGTGATTATCCTAACCAGGTAAATAATGTACTGGGGTTCCCCTACATTTTCCGGGGTGCCCTCGATGTGCGCGCAAGGCATATTAATGAAGCCATGAAACTAGCTGCTGTTAAAGCACTGGCCGAATTGGCAAAAACGCCGGTACCCGACATTGTTAATCTCGCCTACAATGAAAAAACAATTTCATTTGGCGCTAATTATATTATTCCAAAACCATTAGATCCACGGTTGCTTTCTACCATTACCCCTGCCGTTGCCAAAGCAGCTATTGATTCAGGGGTTGCACAAGCCCCCATTACAGATTGGGAAGCTTATTCGAACAGCCTGAATAAACGGCTGGGCCTCGATAACCAGGTGATGCGTGTGATAGGTAACAAAGCCCGACGGGATCCCAAACGGATTGTTTTTGCTGAGGCGGATAATATCAAGGTGCTGAAAGCAGCCCAAATCACTTTCGATGACGGTATTGGCTACCCGATTTTGCTGGGCGATGAAAGAAAGATAAAAGACATCGCTTTGCTTAATAATATTGACATTGAAGGGTTACCCATCTTTGATACCCGCAGCGATGCCACGGAAGAAAAAAGAATTCAATATGCGGACCTATTCCTGAAAAAAATGGGGCGCAAAGGTTTTAATGCCTACGAAGCAAAAAAAACAATGCGCGACCGTAATTATTTTGGTTGCATGATGGTGGAATGCGGTGACGCGGATGCAATGATCTCAGGTCTTACCAAAAATTATCCTGATACGATCCGGCCAGCCCTGCACACCATCGGACTCGAAGAAGGTGTGAAGCGGATTGCCGGGATGTATTTAATGCTCACAAAAAAAGGGCCTTTGTTCCTGGCTGATACAACGGTCAATTTTAATCCTACTGCTGAAGAGTTGGCGGATATCACCTTAATGGTAGCAAAAGAAATCCGCAACTTTAATATTACGCCCAGGATTGCCATGCTTAGTTATTCCAACTTTGGCAGCAGCAATTCACCCGAAGCCCGATTGGTGGCCGAAGCAAGAAAAATCGCCAAGAAAAAAATGCCATCTCTGATCGTAGATGGAGAAATGCAGGCGAGTGTGGCTTTCAGCAAAGAACTCATGAAAGAAAACTATCCGTTCAGCGAATTGGTCGATAAAGATGTCAATGCACTGATCTTCCCCAATCTTGCGTCCGGCAACATTGCCTATAATCTTTTAAAAGAATTAGGTACCGCAGATGCAGTGGGCCCGATTCTTTTAGGCCTTAACAAGCCGGTTCACATTTTACAACTGGGAAGTTCCGTCCGCAGCATATTAAATATGGCATTGATTGCTGTAGTGGATGCCCAGATAAAATCTAAAACAGCAACGGACGATGTCATAAAACGTTCATCATGGTGGAAACGTTTTAAAAAAGTGAGTAAGGATATGTAAAGTTCGAAAGTTTAGAAGTTAGGAGTTTAGTAGTTTACCAGGCCAGTTGGTAAACAGGTAAACCTATAAACTCTTAAACTTTAAATTTTTTTTGCCGTATTTTACACCAGTATTCTACCAATGAAATTATTTACCGAAATAGGCCGATACCTTCTGATGATTAAAGGGATGTTCTCCAGGCCGGAGAATATGAAAATGTACTGGAAAGAATTCATGCATCAATGCTCCGAAATAGGTTTTGGTTCATTGGGTATTGTGGCTATTATTTCCGTATTTATCGGTGCCGTTTCTACTATTCAGACAGCGTATCAGCTGGTTACCCCCCTGATACCACTTTCCACCATTGCACAGATAGTCCGGGATACCGTTATACTGGAGTTCGCTCCGACTCTGGTTTGTATCGTCTTGGCAGGAGTAGTCGGCAGCAAAATCGCCAGTGAACTGGGCAATATGCGTGTGAGTGAACAGATCGATGCCCTGGAAATAATGGGCATTAACACTAAAGCATACCTGGTCATGCCAAAAATAGTGGCGTCGCTTGTCATGATTCCATTGCTGGTCATTTTTTCGATGGTATTGGGCATTCTGGGCGGTCGCATGGCAGGCAGTGCGGCTGGCATTCTTTCAGTTACTACATTCGATAAAGGGTTGCTGCAGGAATTTGTACCCTACAATGTTTTTTTTGCATTGGCAAAAGCCTATACCTTCTCATTTATTATTTCGAGTGTGCCCGCCTATTATGGTTATTATGTAAAGGGGGGTGCGTTGGAGATAGGACAATCCAGCACCAAGGCGGTAGTGACCAGTTGTATCCTATTGCTGTTTGCGGATTATGTATTGTCAGCCTTGTTGCTGTAACAGGTTTTTTAGGGCTTGTGAAAAAAAAAATAAAAATCCTAAATACTACTCTCAGCCAAAGGCCCCAACCCGAAGCTGGTTTTTATGATCGAATTTAAAAACATACGAAAATCATTTGATGGCCGCACCGTGATTGACAATGCCAGCGCTGAAATGAAAGCAGGGCAATGTAATCTTATCATTGGTGCCAGCGGCAGCGGAAAAACAGTATTAATGAAATGCATGGTAGGTCTTTTTGAACCTGACCAGGGCGAGATATTATACAGCGGCCAGAACTTTACCGCGATGAATAATAAGGAAAGAACAGTAATACGAAAGGAAATTGGGATGCTATTCCAGGGTTCTGCCTTATTTGACAGCATGAGCGTGCAGAGAAACATTATGTTCCCGTTGAACATGTTTACTGACTGGAGCTATAAGAAAAAAACCGACCGTGTTAATGAAGTGCTGGAAAGGGTAAACCTTAAAGACACGAATAAAAAATTCCCTTCGGAATTGAGTGGCGGTATGAAAAAACGGGTAGGTATTGCAAGGGCCATTGTTTTAAACCCAAAATATCTTTTTTGCGATGAACCCAATTCCGGACTGGACCCGATAACTTCCCTGCTGATTGACAAACTGATCAAAGAAATAACGGTGGAGTATAACATTACAACGGTCGTTAATACCCATGACATGAACAGTGTGATGGAAATCGGTAATTACATTCTATATATGCACAAAGGCAAAAAAGAATGGGAAGGTAGTAACAAGGAAATCATCTTCAGTAAAAATCACCTGTTGAATGAATTCATCTTTGCGTCCGACTTTTTAAAGGATGCCAAGGAAATGCGGATGCTGGAAGAAACCGGCAAAATACCCAATCTCCGGAACGCAGATGACAGGATTGGCCACTCCAGCCCCAGCGAACCCAGCTGATAGTTTGAGGTTTGTAGTTTCCGGTTATAAGCGAAAACAGGATATAAATAGCAGTATCAAAAATCAGGAACGACCAATTATAAACTGGCGGCAATCCCTTACTTTTGTCCTCCCGAAAGCTATCGGGCTTAAAAATTATCATGAGTATATTAGTTAATAAGAATTCGAAAATCTTAGTTCAGGGTTTTACCGGCACAGAAGGTACATTTCACGCTACACAAATGATTGAATACGGAACCGATGTTGTAGGTGGCGTTACGCCTGGTAAAGGAGGCGGAATTCACCTGGACCGGCCCATCTATAATACCGTAGCTGATTGTGTAAGATCTTCCGGCGCTGATGTAAGTATCATCTTTGTTCCCCCGGCTTTTGCCGCCGATGCTATCATGGAATCGGCCGAAGCTGGTATACGTTTGGTGGTTTGTATTACGGAAGGAATTCCTATACAGGATATGGTGAGAGTAAAAAATTATTTACAGGGGAAAAAAACAAGATTAATCGGACCTAATTGTCCCGGTGTTATAACAGCCGGTGAATGCAAGGTTGGCATTATGCCCGGTTTTGTTTTCAAAAAAGGGCGTATTGGTATCGTTTCAAAATCCGGCACATTAACTTATGAAGCTGCTGACCAGGTAGCCAAGGCAGGACTTGGTATTTCTACAGCAGTTGGAATTGGCGGTGATCCTATCATCGGTACCCCGACAAAAGAAGCTGTTGAGTTATTTATGAACGATCCTGAAACGGATGCCATCGTAATGATTGGCGAAATAGGTGGTGGTATGGAAGCAGAAGCGGCTTACTGGATTAAAGAATCAGGAAATAAAAAACCCGTTGTCGGCTTTATCGCAGGTCAGACCGCTCCTCCCGGCAGACGCATGGGACATGCAGGAGCTATTATCGGTGGCGCTGATGATACTGCTGCTGCTAAAATGAAAATTATGAAAGAATGCGGTATTCATGTTGTAAGTAGCCCCGCAGATATTGGTAAAACAATGGCGCAGGTCATAAAATAATCTTGACTATAAAAAATAAAAAAACCCTTCGAAACTGGAAGGGTTTTTTAGTATGGAAAAGAATGTGCCTATCTTTAATACTGCTCTTCTCTGAGCATCCAGCATCCACTATTCACAATCCCGGATAAAATAAGCCAGCGCCTCTCGGCTACTGCTGAAATTTAACGCCTCAGCTACGCAATGATAATTTTGTTTGTCTAACGTTTTTGAATAAGCTTGTTTGGCAATCTTCAGTTTATTATTTTCAAAACTGAACAAGGACATCATTTCCTTCACCTGGTCTGCTCTGAAGAAGTTGCCGCTAATAATATAAGATGCTGATTTCATCTTATTGTTTTCAAACCATTCTCTCTGCATAGAAGACATTACCTGGTCAAATTCGCGGTCCGACATCGCCTGTGCATAGCCGCTGTAACTCTTGTTATCTTCCCAACTCCCGTCATCGCGTTGGCCATGTATGTCGTCCCGGTCATTGTAACCACGGTCATGATCATGCCGGTTTCTGTCATATCCCTTCCCGGCTATTCGCTGTTCACTGATATCCGCCCGGCCAAACCTGTCAATAGCTATAAGAACACTTGTAGCCGGATTAACAGCCAGGGAAGCGCTATATACCATTTCAAATTTTCTGCCAGAAGAACGAAAGAAGCCGGATTCCTTCTTCCGGTATACCACGATACTATGGTAGCCTGCATTTACATTATCAATCATCAGGGTATTACTGACCGGTTCAAAATTTTTTCCGTCTACTATTACCCGGATGTTTCCCGGTGTTACTGATTTAACCGTAAGCATGCTTTTAGGTTTTATGTCGGTGGCAAAAACCGCAACGCTCATTAAAAGGGAAGTAAAAAGTGT
>JAOQAL010000778.1 GCA_025963615.1 Chitinophagaceae bacterium
CGCCGGCAACAACCTTATTACCAGGATTACTTCAACCGCAAAGGATTGATTTCAGAAACGGGCAAAAAGAAAATGGCGTTTGACATACTAAAAGAATACTATCAAAAGACACAGCAGCAATACAAAGCATTCCGCAATTAATTGTCAGGTACAGAAGCTCAAAACTATTTTATCGATTTAGCCGATACAGGCAGGTTGGTGCTGAACCCTTTCGCTCTCTCCCAAATGGGAGAGGGCCCAAATGGGAGAGGGCCCAAATGGGAGAGGGCCAAATGGGAGAGGGCCCAAATGGGAGAGAGTCTGTCATAATATTTTCACATCGGTGTCAGATACCCGGACGTTCAGTGAATAAGCTGGTTTCACTGCGTATTTTCACGACATGCAGAAATCAAGAGGTGATCAATGAATGATAAGTTTCGCTGAAATCTTCCCCATATATTTCGTTGTATTTAGCCACAAATTTGCTGTAAGTATTTTTAGCCAACGTATGATTTCCATGGGCAATAAGACATTTGCATTTTAATTTCAAGGCATGTTCGTTAAGTTCATCAAAAGAAAATATGGCGTTACATATTGAAATTATTTTTTCAGTTTCAGTATTGATGTTTACTGTTTCACCATATTTAAGTAACAGGTCAATTACAAAATTCGAGATCTCGGCCTTAATGCCATCGAGCCATGGGTAATGGGTTTCCTGGAGAAAAGATCCTTCCTGCAGCAGGGTCAGGAGTTTTCCTGCGTGCGAAGAAATATCAGTTGCGTCGTGGTCCGTAAATACAGTAAGATATTGTAAGAAATCTATGTGCACAAGCGATTGATCATATTCAAATTTCCATGCACCGGTTTCACGGCTTATCGTACATCCACCTAATTTATCAAGGATATTTTTTAGTTTAACAAGGTTTACAGAACGATTGTTTTTTGCATCTTTTATATTCTTGTTATTCCATAAAATATCATTGAGCTTTTCCGAAGAAACACCTTTCTTATAACGCAGTGAATCGATCAATATTAAGAGAAACATTTCTTTCAGCAAGGGCGTGAACTGCCTTGTTATATTCCGTCCATCCGAAGCGATCACTTCAAAACTTCCGAACAACATAATCCTGCTTTTTTTAACAGGCAGCATGTCATCAGTAAGTAAGCTGTTCTCATCATCCATATCTAAAACATCGGCATTTATGTGCGATGCTGCAACAGGCATTGCCGTTTCCTCTTTCATACCTGTGATAAACACGGGACGGTCCGCAGACGGTTGGCCGGTATTCTCAACATTCACAGGATTTACAAAAACAGGAGGGGATGAAGGAGTAACATTTTTTTCACCTGATGGTCGTTTCCATTTTCGGTTATACGTTTTATAGACTATATAAAAAATGATAAGGGCCAGGGATATTGCCAACAGGAATTTATACACCAAAGACAATAAGGATTTATTGCCCATGTCTTCCTGTAATCCGGAGGCAATTATTTCGTTGGGAGGGAAATGAATACTGTACACCTTTACCTCCGTTATATTGTTTGAAGTGAAAATAGTTGCTGCTAAAAGCAGGTTACTTTTTTTACAATAGTAAAGGTCCGCGAACGATTTTACATCATTAAAGGAATAAGGAAATGTTTTGCCCAGTAAGAAGTAAGTTGGTTTGGAAAGTGATCCTTGTATCAACTGTAAATTATTGTTGAAGCGGTCATTGGGAAATATAAGTCCATAATAACTGTTCTTGGCACTATCTATTATGATAGAATTTGCAAACACAAATTGTTGTTCCGGTTCAGGAAGGGTATAAACTTTTTTAAAACTATTGTGTGTGGCGTCATATTGTAAAAGATCGTAAAAGTGTTTCGGGTTTAAAAGCTGGTCACCTTCCTTACTGCCGTAACCCCCAATTATATAAGCCATCTTTCCTGCGTCTGTTGCGCCAAGGCCTGCAAGATAACGCGGTGCAAGAAAATCACCCGTTGGTTTCAGCGTATCCCATTTTTTTGTTGCGGGTGTATATTTTTGAACTGCATTTTTATACTTAAGTTGTCCGTAGCCTCCTATGATAAACAGGCTGCCATCCTGTGAAAAAAACTTGTTTGCCTGCCAGAATTCAGTTGAGGGGGCCTCCGTAAAATTCCTGTCCCATCTTTTTTTTGTAAAGTCATATTCCGCAACGGCGCTTTGATCAATAAAAAAATTATACAGTGTGTTGTTGCCCGGATTAAAAATGGATTGATTGCCGGCAAGCAGATTGATACCTGATGCCGAAAAAGGTGAAACAGTAAGTTTCGAATTTTTGCCGGATAAGTTATACAAAGAATCGTTGCTGACGATATACAGGTTTTCTTCATTGGGGTCGAAGGCAAGGCTTGGACGGCCTTTAATTATAATACTTGCCATATTTTCCCAATTGGCATGTTGTGGTTTTACCCAAACCGCATTGGTGATCTTCGCCTGCATGTGGCCGACATTGTCTTCGGCGTTTTCGCCCGCTGACTCATCTAACGGCCAAAAATGCTGTTCTTTTCCATCTGTGTCCACCCTGATGTTCTTTAATTTCATAGGAGGAACATCTCTCGAAATAAAATTATGCTCGTTAATAGCACCGAACAAAAGTTTAAAACAATTGCTCTTTAAATTAAGTTTTTTGCTTTTCCATGTTTTATTATTCCAGGAACAGGAAATT
>JAOQAL010000792.1 GCA_025963615.1 Chitinophagaceae bacterium
GCTGGCTCACGAAAGAATTATCCAGACATTCGAGTTTGAAGGACTTCCTGAAAAAGGGCATGTAGCTATGGAAACTCCAAGGTTTGAATCATTGCCGGGTAACAGGACAAGAGTATCGGTTCAATCTGTTTTCCAGTCTGTGGCAGATCGGGACGGTATGGTGATGTCGGGCATGGAAAGAGGCGTCAATGATTCGCATGAACGCCTGGATGAACTTTTTGAAAGCAGGCTTGTCACTATTTGATCCTGTTTCAAAGCCTATTTATAATTAATAGAATGGAACACAGCTAATACGGGTCCAACGGATCTTCCCAGGTACTATCCGTGCAAACCTTTTCAAACCGGTGTTCGTGGTGTTCCATTCTTAGAATCCCGGAGCCCTGCAATCCTTAAACATGTCTAACAGTTAAAAAATTGATTATTGTGTCAGCAGCCTATAAGTTTGAAGGCTGGACACCAGAAACCAGAGCTGTTTTTCCAATCCTGACGCCGGCAATGTTTGAAGGTTCGCCGATAAAAAAAGAATACGACAGCCTGCTTCATCCGGATTGGTTGCTTTCAATGATAGAACCATTTTTGAATGCACCCGTAACAAAATCAATGTAATTTTTAGTTCCGGAAAATCTATTTTAAATAAGAATCCAAAAACCGAAAAAGGCTTTTCCTGATTTTCATTTCATCAAACATTTCTCCATAATGCGGAGCGTTGGGCACCACGATCAGTTCATTCTTTACCCCGGTAAGTGTAAGCCAGGAACTCAACATCTTTGATTGAGTATTAGGAACAGACTCATCTTTTTCTCCCTGTACAATTAAAAATGGGGGATCATCTTTATCAACATACGTAACAGGACTTGCAATCTTTGCAAGGTCAGGTCGTTTCAGAGGCATGGCTCCCAATAAAATAGCAACCGGATTGCGTTCATTATTAATCGATGTATCGGGACTGCCGGCAAGCATGATAAAATCGGATGGGCCGTAAAAATCCAAAACGCATTTTATTTTGAAATGAATTTCTCTTCCGGAAGGATAAAATTCTTTCACTGCATTATTATTGGACAATGCCAGCAACGAAGCAAGATGTCCTCCCGCTGAAAAACCGATAACAGCGATTTTCTCACGATCAATACCATATTGTTCCGCATGCTGATACAGGTATTCCAGGGCCTGGTTACAATCCTGTGCCTGGGCCGGGAAAACGGCTTCTGTGCTATACCGGTAATCAATAGAAGCTAAAGCATACCCATTATCTATAAAGCCTTTAACAGTATTTTTCATGTAGCCCATATCAGCATACTTGTCATTCAGCATCCAGGCACCGCCGTGTATCCAGACAACGAGCGGTCTTTTAGCATTTTCTCCTGCCGGCAGATAAATGTCAAGTAAATGTTTTTTGTGGTTGTCATTTGCATAGGGCAGATTGCTATGCACAATTGTTCCAGCCGGAAAAATATTTTGTACCGGCGATGATTGCGCCTCCGCGTGAACCAGGCTGATCAGGAGTACAGGGAGTAACAGGCTGATCCTTTTTTTATTTCTTTTCATTAATAATTAAATTTTAAACGTGGTCTAAGATTATTAATAAGAATATTCTTTCATTTATAACACTGAAAAATGATTGATTTTTTATTAATCAGCCATTCTATGTACAGGTTTTGGATAACCCGGCTGAAATGCATTTTCTTTTTCCGATACAATCCGGCAACCAGCCTGCATCATTGTTTCATGTATAGCTTCAGCGATAACATGCCGCAATAATTGCGGGGTGGTTTGCACGCGGGCATTAATAAGTAAGGAAAGGTGTTTACAGGCATGTTCACCCGCCTTTAATTTATTTTTTTGCCCACTTGCCGTATAGCTAATCTTTTTAGTCCATGCATCATCGCTAAGCAAAAACTTCAGGTGTCCGATTGAGTAACCCGCCTGTCTGATTTTATAGTGAATATGTTGTACCAGTTGTATCGCGGCATCAACAGCGACAGGTGTTGCCGTATGGAGGGAGATCCTTTGATCGAACCATGCAAGTGCCGCCTCTCCTGCTCCGTACACATCGTAATCAAGATCCAATGATTTTCGGTTTGGAGGAATAGAAAAATCAGCCAACGTCTTTAGCCAATTATGAATATCGTTTTCGTTAAAAGAATCCTGATAAAGAATAATTTTACCCCCATAAGAAGCGTCAGCGACCTCCTTCACGTCACGCAATTCATCATCCGCCAGCAGGTCCGTTTTATTAATGATAATTATATCCGCTTCCTCCAGTTGCTTTTTATAAATATATTGAACCGGCTCTTCAATAAAAGAGGAAGTTCCCTTAATAATTGAATAAAGCAACGAGGCGTCGGCAAATACGGAGATCACCAGCCTGAATTCCGGGTGAAATAATGCGAATGGATTAGCTATGGTTGCTACAAGGTCGGTACAGGAACCCACGGATTCAGCAAAGATGATTTCCGGTAAATCAGTATGCTTCAATTGAAGAATATTCTTTTCCAGTGCATCATAATGGCAGCAAAAACATCCATTGGCAACTTCTGCATGGGGTATCGCCAAACTTCGCAGGTAATCGCTGTCAACCTGCTGATCGCCCTGGTCATTTGTTATAACTGCAACCCTCCGCCCCTGTTTTATTAATTGCTCAACTGCATGAACAATAGCCGTTGTTTTGCCACTACCCAAAAAACCACCAATTAAATAAATATTTACCGTGGCCGCGTTATACTCTTTCATTTTAGCCTGGCTTAATCAAACGAATATAATCAAGATTTAAACTTCAGCCATACTGACTAGTATGGTTCCGGCGGCTTCAATTTTTTCACCTTATCATTATTTCCTAGTAAGCCCTTTCATGAAAGCGTATCTTCAACAACTCATTAAAGATGCGGGAACTATACAGAACTGCGTCGGCGAATCAGTACAGTAATAAGCCAATTTCTTATATGATTTAATTTTTAAAAAATGGCAACCAAAACCACTAAGATATTTGAGTTGTTAAAAAACAACTCAATAACAGAACTTGAGTCCCCTGCTCACTAATAATCCTGCAGCGGCCGAAATGGAAAATGAACAAGGCGTTTCTCTGTTACTAATGGCGGTTTATTCGGGGACCTGCTTAAGCTGATCTAACGATCTATTTACCAGCGGCATAAGTCAAACCCGCGATGATTAATTCATAGATCGTAAATTTTGTAAGTGGAAACCAGTATAAGTGCAAAAGACAGAATATACAGTATATTTGAACGGATCATTTTAACCATATTCATGCTCCAGAAAATTTTACTAATAGACGATGATCCGGATGATCAATTTTTCTTTAACAACGCGATCCGTGAAATTGACCAGTCAATTCAATGCGTCATCATGGAAAATGGACGACAGGCGCTGGATTATCTTGCAGACCACCCTCCTCCTTCCATGATTTTCCTGGATCTGAATATGCCACTTATGAATGGCTTTGAATGCCTGGCGGAATTAAAAAGAGAGGATGCCTTCAAAGAAATACCTGTTACTATTTTCACTACTTCCCGTTCCGAAGCTGACAGGAAACGCTGCCTGGAGATGGGCGCGGAAAATTTTATTTCCAAGACGGTAGATTTTAAAGAGTTTAAAACCAATATCAAAGAAGTACTGCATCAACTATTATAAATCATGTAATTTTTTTAGCCCCATTATAGTATCCGCATCCCCTTCTTAGTTATTTATATTGTTTTTGATTGGGATTTCAATTTACAACAATCATATGGGGTAATGATTTATTGTTTCATTCGGGGTATCCAACAATAAATGTCTGATATATTTCTGCAATTTTATTTTGAATCATTGTACCGGAGGAAGAACAATAAATGTCCAATACTTAGGAAATTGAATCAGTTCTTAACTGCAAAACAATTAACAATATACAAGTATTGACCGCGCGGCGTAAATCTCTCCAACAAATCTCCTTTGAAAACACTTAACATACATCAATTCTTTTTCTTATCCTGTGTCATTGGTAGCACCCTACCCGGAACTTAATTTCGCTTTGCAAAACAAACGTACCAGCAAACCATAATCACAGGTAGTTTTTGGAAAGCCAATGTGTACGGTTTGATTTTCTACGTTATTTTTTATCCATAAAAACAAAAAATGATCAAGAAGAATTTTATTGTCCTCTTTTCAGGAGCCCTTATTTTATTTTCCGCATGTACTAACGCACCAGATTCTGATAAGGCAGTGACATCGGATGCTCAGGAAGTAGTGGCCACAGCCGGCACCGCCCTGAAAGTGGATACCGCGACCAGCAAAATAAAATGGGTTGCTACCAAAGTTAGCGCCTATCATACCGGAACAATCAATATAAAAAGCGGTGAACTGAAAGCAACAGACAGCACAGTCACTGGCGGCAATTTTGTACTGGATATGAATAGCATCCTTGTTTCGGGTCCGGCAGATTCTGATCCAGTCATGAATGCAAAATTAAACGGGCATCTGAAGTCGGGCGAATTTTTTGATGTAGAGAAAAACCCGGAAGCTGCGTTTGTAATTACAGATGTAAAACCTTTTACTGGAACTGTAAAAGATACTACCGATCCACGCCAGGAATCAATCAGTGAATATAAAGTCTCCAACCCCACCCATACGGTGAGCGGTAACCTTACCATCAAAGGCGTTACAAAGAACATTTCGTTTCCTGCCCGCATTACCGTAGCAGCAGGCTCTGTAGATGCGATTGCGAAATTCAATATTGACCGTTCGCAATGGAATATCGTTTATCCCGGCAAACCCGATGATCTTATCCGGAATGATATACACCTTGGTATTGCACTTAAAGCGGCTAAATAAATTTTCCCTTAACAAAAGGGTGAACACTATAAAAGCGGCGGTTTAACATGGCCGCTTTTTGCATGCCGTTATTTAATCGCAAAAAAAAATATTCATCCGGGCGATTCTGATTCCTCTTTAATGAATGCCGGAAATACTTTTACTTATTTTGAATGAAGCGGTATCAGGTCAACCCGTCTGAAGAATATTTCTGCACCTTCAGCCTGTATCTGTATACGGCCTTTCCGGGGTTCTACATTAAAAGCATGATTCACTAACTTTCCATTAAGGATAACGGTAAGTTCACCACCATCGGCTATGCATTCCATCCTGTTCCATTCGCCCATGGGTTTTTCAATATCGTTAGTGCCGCGGAACCCAATGGTATCTTTCCAACCCGGATCACGGGCATACCAATTAATGCGGTCACTGGTCAGCCTCATGGTATCACCGCCAGGAAGGTACACAAAGCTGTCATCGGTTTTTTCTTTAGCAATCGTGGTCGTTAACTGAAAGGAGTCACTGCTGTCGCCCACAACTATAAAATCACCGGTCCCGCCTTCTATGATCTGGCATTCGATAGAATGCATCCATATTCCCTGGGAACCTCCATCTGCTCCTTTCGAATGCAAGAGTAACCCACCATCACGCGCATTGGAAATCCTTGGTGCAAATGTTTTCCCGCCCCATCTAAATTCAACCACCAAACGATAGTTTGCATATTCTTTATTCGTAGTGATACAACCCCATTCCTGACCGCCGATCCGGATCATTCCGTCGGTTACGGTAAAAACTTTTTGAGGATCCTTGTTACGGCCGCTTTGTTGCAGATAGGTATACCAGCCATCGAGGTTTTTCCCATTGAACAAATGAACCGTTCCGGATGCCGGTTGATGAGTTGCTTTTTTCGAAGTCTGTGTAAAACCGGCAAATGGAATATGAACTATGAATGAAATAAAAACTACAGGGATAATAATTAATTTTTTCATCA
>JAOQAL010000511.1 GCA_025963615.1 Chitinophagaceae bacterium
ATTTTGCTATAAAGGGGTATTGTTTTGGAAGGCTGTATGTCCCTCAACTGCCACTGATATATTTTATTTTCCTCGCCAAACGCAAATTCAGTCTCATTCTCTTTCGGTGGCAGGCACTTATCCTGGAGCATTTCATATAAAATAGCTTCTATGGAGCCAGGGCTATACAATTCTAAATTACATTGAATTCCGCTGCCTGGAGACAAGCGGCTGGGCAATGAAGCATTGCAAACTTTTATGACTCGCCCTGAAAATAAATAAGGTTAGGTTTATTTTAATTTTTTGTGGCCAAGACCTCAGGCTGACTCGAAAAATTTGAGCTCTGCCGAGCGGTGTCTGGAAATTATTATTACCCAACAAAAACCCTCCGATAAGATTCCAGGAGCAGGGGATTCCGCTGCCTGGGACAGACAGCGGGCTCTGAGGGGTCGCCAGGATTAAGTCGTAACTATGTAGCCGGTCACCAAAACTTTCGACCAAAAGTGTTGGGAGCAAACCAGTAAAACTATTTCACCAGTTTGAGTTCTTTAATAATATTCCCAGCACCACCTAATTTATCAATACACCACAATACATATCGGATATCGACACAGATGGTCCGGTTAAGGTCTTTATCAAACGCTATTTTATGGCTTAATGCTTCATAATTACCATCAAAAGCAAGGCCTATCAACTGTCCGTTAGCATTGATAACCGGCGAACCGGAATTGCCTCCTGTGATATCATTGGTGGTAATGAAATTAATTACAAGATCATTCCGTTGCTTATCGATATACTGACCAAAATCTTTTTTCTTCAGCAGTTCAACCTGCTTTGCCGGCAAATCAAATTCATAATCCCCTGCAACATATTTTTCCAGGATACCTTTTGATGTGGTAACATAATCATAAAAGACCGCATCCCGCGGGCGATACGATTTTACATTACCAAAACTTACGCGCATCGTGAAATTACCATCGGGATACATTTTCTTTGCTTTTGCAGGATTTATTTCCCTGATACCCTTGAGGTAGATTCTTCCCAGATCATTATTCTTCGTTGTGAACTGCTGAAAGTAGGTGGAAAACTTACCGTTATAATTTTTTACAAAAGCGCTCGCATAGGCAAATGCAGGATCATCCTGTAACTTAACGGCATCGGGATTGGCTATAAAAGCATTCCATTTGGCATCATCCAGGATCATGGTTTTAGCAAAAATATCCGCCGCGAATTTTTTGTAGGTGTTTTCATCTTTCAGATCTCCATACTGGTTTTTGATAGTGTAATAAAATCCATTGGGATGCTGGTCCTGGGGAATATCTTCGTAATACAACTTTGTTACGGCTGCCAGTATATTCTGATCCGACGGTATATTTTCATCCCGAAGCATTTTCTTTCTTGCTTTATTCGCGGCATCGATCGCTTTTTTTACATCGGCAGCCGTCGATTTGGGACTTACCATTGCATTTTCAATCTGTATTAATGAAGAAGCGAATGCGATTAACATCGAACCGTAAATGCCTTCATTAATGTAAACGCGATTCTTTGAATAGGGCCGCCAGGCATCATAAACCTTCGACCATTCATTAAATATACTTTCATATTCCGGCTTGCCTTTTGCCCATGTAGCAAAAGCTTCCTCCGCTTTTTTCTTTTCACTATACACATCATACTTAATTAATTGCTTGCTTTCTCCGTCATAAAACTTCCAGTAGTTTGCAATCATTGCATAAGTAGAAGCCAGCCGCAGTCGTACTCCAGGGTCTTTTTTCATTTCCTGCAGCATGTATTTAAGGCGCACATCACGAAGCTTCACCAGCGATGGATTATCAATATCGATTTTTTGTTTCACTCCATAGGAGGTTTCATAGCGGTTCGTGCTGACGGGATAGCCATAGATCATTGCATAGTCACCATCTTTTACTCCTTTAATAGAAATGGGCAAAAACCATTTGGGTTTCAGCGGAATATTATCAGAGGAATACTCGGCAGGCTTTCCCTCTTTATTCATATACACCCTGAAGATGGAATAATCACCGGTGTGGCGCGGCCACTCCCAATTATCCGAATCACCTCCAAATTTACCTACTGTTTCCGGCGGGGCTCCTGCCAGCCGGATATCTTTATACCGCTGATACGTGAAAACAAGAAATTGATTTCCCTTGAAAAAACTACTTACCCTTGCTTCTATGAATTGACTTGAATCGGATAACCGTTTATTAATAGAAGCAATCACGGAGGCCTGGCGTTGCATCCTGTCAGAACCATTCAGGCCAGTCAATGAATCCATTACTTCTTTGGTTATATCATCTATGTGTAATAAGAACTGAACCGATAAACCTTCTGCCGGGAATTCTTCTCCTTTATTTCTTGCATAGAATCCGTCTTTCAGGTAATTATGATCTACTGAACTGGCTGACGCTATTACGTCATAACCACAATGGTGATTGGTAAATACCAACCCTTCAGCACTTACAATTTCTCCCGTACATCCACCCCCGAAAATGATAACGGCATCTTTTAAAGAGGCTTTATTTATACTATAAAGCTGCTCCTTAGTAAGTTTCAACCCTTTTTTCACCATATCATTATACACCTGTTCTCCCAATAGTAAAGGAAGCCACATGCCTTCATCGGCAAAGGATTTGAGAATAAGAAAAAAAGCAAGTAAAGTGGTAATCAAAGCCTTCTTCATGTTTGGGAATTTTTGTAAAACAAACCTACATTAAAATGTAAAATGTTGAATAAAAAATGTAGAATGTAAAAGTTGAAGAGGTTGACGGGAGAGAAGGAGGAATGAGAAATAAGGAATGAGAAATGAGGAATGAGAAAGTGAAGGAGATTGACGGGAGGGAATGAGAATGTTAAGTGCTTATGCTTAGAGGCTTGATCTACAAATCTCCTTCATTCAGGATTTTCCATAACAAATCCTTCAACTGCGTAATTCCTTTTTGTGTGGCGGAGGAAATAAAGATATGGGGAATGGTTTCTGGCAATTCTTTTTCTATTGCTTTTACCAGTTCTTCGTCCAGTAAATCACTTTTACTGATTGCTATTATGAATTGCTTGTGCAGTAATTCAGGATTGTATTTCTCAAGTTCATTGACCAATATTTCAAATTCCTTTTTATGATCTTCGCTGTCGGCAGGAATAAGAAATAATAAAACAGAATTGCGTTCTATATGGCGTAAAAAACGATGGCCCAAGCCTTTTCCCTCCGCAGCCCCTTCAATAATACCGGGAAGGTCAGCAATACAAAAACTTTTTCCATCGCGGTATTCCACCATGCCCAGATTGGGTGTAATGGTTGTAAATGCGTAATCGGCTATTTTAGGTTTCGCGGCTGTTACAACTGAAAGTAAGGTAGACTTTCCGGCGTTGGGAAAACCAACTAATCCCACATCCGCCAATACTTTTAATTCCAGCACTTTCCAGGCTTCTATGCCGGGCAGTCCAGGTTGTGCATGTTCGGGCGCCTGGTTGGTGGATGTTGCAAACTGGCTGTTCCCTAAGCCGCCTTTTCCGCCAGGTATCCAGATTATTTCCTGGCCATCTTCTAATATTTCAACCTCCTGTTTACCAGTCTCTTCATCACGGGCAATGGTTCCAAGCGGCACTTCTATAATAACATCTTTGCCAAAACGCCCGGTTTTATTGTTACCGCTTCCGCCTTCTCCGTCTTCAGCCAACACGTTCTTAAAATAACGCAAATGCAACAAGGTCCAGAGATTACTGTTTCCTTTTAAAATAATGTGGGCACCCCGACCTCCATCGCCCCCATCAGGACCGCCTAATGCTGTAAACTTATTGCGCATAAAATGTTTACTCCCCGGGCCCCCATGCCCACTCCGGCAAAAAATCCTTATCTGGTCTACAAAATTGCTTTTTTCCAATGTATTTTTTTTATGCGACGTTCTGCAAATATACCTTGTCAGGACGCAAATACCTTTTATGAAAACTTATTTGCCTGTTGTTATTGTTACCGCCTTGTTAAACAATCCATGTCACAGGATCAAAATGGAAGTTCCGGCCTGTGTGCAACAATAAATTGAAGAAATTAAGGCAGAACTTAGGTGGAATCCGCCAGTTGAAATAAAATGAGTGGGTTTATAAAAAGCTATCTGTATTTTGTCTAGCCCTGATTGCTGCGACTCATACATTTTGCTTTAAGATGGAAGTTATGCCTATATCTGTGCGCCGGCCAGCGGCATTGCCGCCAGGGGTGACCGGAAATGCACTGATATTCATGAAACGGCGACGCATATACGATTAGTCTGGAAGGACGACCGATGAAAATCAAAAAGCGCTGACCTTACGGGGTCAACGCTTTGCAATTCAGTGAAGAAAAATCTTTACTGAACTACTACCTTTTGAGTAAATACTTCCTTACCCGCCTGGTTCCTTAGTTTTACAAGATAGATTCCTCTTGCCGCTCCGGGATTAATATTAATTTTTTCGGTTTGTTGTTCACCTCCGATGGCTATTTTCTTTTTCATTACCAGCCTTCCCATGATATCTGTTAATTCCAGGGAATAGTTACCGGCATCCAATTCATTGAATTGTATGATAAAAACGTTTTCGGTTACCGGGTTAGGATATACCTGCGCTTTTCCAATGATTGTATTTTCAAACCGACCAATGGTATTAATTTCATCCAGGTCGATATTTTTACCCGTTTTAAGTATATTACTATTTGCAAGATCGGAGCTTTTATAAACACCGTTGGGAGTTGTAATGGCAGATGCTTTCCATTGTCCTGGGCTGACAACATACCAAGCGTGAGTATTAACAGCACTGCTTAATAACAACCTGTTCTTATCATCCACCGCTACTCCATTGGTCGTAAAATCCGCGGGCAGTCCGGTGATAACACCCCGATAGGTCGCGACTTTTGTCCCGGCTTCTATTTCGAAAACATGGTTTTGCGCTGAAACGATATAAAGATTACCATGATCGTCCGCAATCATATCGCCACCAAAACCACCGCAACGATTATGAATAGAAACAGATTGATTCGTTGGTGCATCAACAAGTAATACGGGCGATTCAATTTTTACTTTTCTCCCGGATACATTGAAGCGAATGAATTCATTTCCATCATTTGTAATGGCGTAGCCATTTCCATCGGGAGTAATGACCATCCTTGTAACAGTTTTCCCTTCATCATTGTGCATAGATCCCAGCGTGGTAAAGGATTGGTCGGTTACATAATATAACTTCATCGTGTTAAGATCGATATAGCGAAGCTGATCAATAAACATGGGAGTGAAATACACCCGGTTAGTCCTGCTGTCGTAGGCTATAGCAGCCACGCCGGTATTAAAAGGAGTATGCTGAACATCTCCCGGTTAAGAACCGGCCATCGATGTCAGAATTTC
>JAOQAL010000025.1 GCA_025963615.1 Chitinophagaceae bacterium
TTGCGGCTTATCCCGACGAGGAGATTAATGCTATCATTTCTTTTTTAAGTATACATAAAGCGGGCAGTAAAAAAGAAGAAGAGGTGGATCCCAAAGCGTTAAAAAACCCTATTCCTGATTCTATAAAGTTTTCAGGCCTTGTAGCAGATTTAAAACTGATGACACAAGTGCCTTCCTCCAGTGACAGCGGTAAATTGCCGCTGACAAGAATTACTAAATTGGATTACCAACCCGGAAGCGGTGGTACATTTATTCTTGATCTTAGAGGTAAACTATACAGGATTCAGAATGACCAACCGGTAGTTTATATGGATATGGCCAAACTGGAACCGAAATTTATTAGTGTGCCAGGCTTAGCTACAGGCTTTGGGAGTTTCGCTTTTCATCCTGACTTTTTTAAGAACGGGATTTTATATACTACGCATTCTGAACCCGCCCATTCAGGCAAAGATGGTTTTGGTTTTCCGGATTCAATAAAGTCAACCTTGCAATGGGTGCTTACTGAATGGAAAACAGATCAACCAACTGCTGTTCCTTTTTCGGGGAAAGGACGGGAACTTTTAAGAGTAACTATGGTGGCCGGTATTCATGGTGTACAGGAAATTACTTTCAACCCACTGGCCAGGGCGGGGGATAAAGACTATGGCCTTTTATATGTGGGAATCGGCGATGGCGGAGCGGTTGAAGAAGGTTATCCTTTCCTGGTGCATAGTAAAGAAAGAATCTGGGGTACTGTCCTTCGCATCAACCCATTTGGTAAAAACAGCGGCAACGGTCAATATGGAATTCCTGCCGATAACCCGTTCGCCAGATCACAAAATGCAGGAACGTTAAAAGAAATCTATGCATATGGTTTTCGTAACCCGCACCGCATTACCTGGAGTCATTCAGGCCAGATGCTGGTTTGCAATGTAGGGCATGGTAATATTGAATCAATAAATATGGTTATAGCCGGTCATGATTATGGCTGGCCTATCCGGGAAGGAGGTTTTCTATTAAATCCGTATGGGAATTTAAAAAATGTCTATCCCCTTCCACCTGATGATAGCAGTTTTCATATTACTTACCCGGTGGCAGAATATGATCATGATGAAGGCAAAGCTATTTCAGGTGGGTTTGAATATACTGGTCATGCCATACCACAATTGACCGGGAAATATCTTTTTGGCGATATTCCGACAGGCAGATTATTCTATATCGAGATGGCAGATCTGCAATTGGGAAAACTGGCGACAATAAAAGAATGGAAAGTTGCAGTGGATAAAACCGTAACCTCATTGCATAGTCTTTGCGGAGCTGACCGGGTGGACCTTCATTTCGGCAGGGACCGTCAGGGAGAATTATATATTTTGACCAAGCCGGATGGGAAAGTTTATAAACTAATAAATGCTGTTATAAAATAAGCTTAAGCCAGGTGATCCTTGTTCAAGCTTTTTTACCGGATGATACGAGACACGGATTCTTGATAATCCGCTTAAAATAAGCCAAATTGAAAAATACGATTGCTAAATCCCGTTGGTACCGCCTCATCCCGGTAGCTTTTATCACCTATAGTCTGGCCTATCTTGACCGGGCAAATTTTGGATTTGGCGTAGCGGGCGGCATGGCCAAAGATTTAGAAATTACACCCGCTACATCATCTTTATTAGGGTCCTTATTTTTTCTTGGCTATTTCTTCTTCCAGATTCCCGGTACGCACTACGCCTCTAATAAAAGTGCAAAGAAATTGATCTTTTGGTCATTGATCTTATGGGGAGCCTTGGCTATGGCAACTGGTTTTATCAGTGATGTAAAAGCGCTGATCGCTATCCGTTTTATGCTGGGTGTAACAGAAAGCGCCGTGATGCCTTCGATGCTTGTATTACTAAGCAGGTGGTTTACCAGGAAAGAACGTTCCAGGGCCAATACTTTTTTAATCCTGGGTAATCCTGCTACCATTCTCTGGATGTCTATCTTGTCTGGATATTTAATTAAGGCCGTCGGATGGAGATGGATGTTTATCCTGGAAGGGGTGCCCGCAATCATCTGGGCATTCTTCTGGTGGAGGCTGGTCGATGATAAACCAAAAAACGCAGGTTGGTTAACTCAAAACGAAAAACAGGTGATTGAGGAGCATTTGCAAAAAGAACAACAGGGCATAAAGCCGGTTAAAAATTACACGGAAGCATTCAAATCACGAACTGTTATTTTGCTATGCCTGCAATATGCCTTATGGAGTATTGGCGTGTATGGATTTGTAATGTGGCTTCCTTCTATCATTAAAGCGGCTCCTGATATGGATATCGTAAAAACTGGCTGGTTTGCTTCTATTCCATACCTATTCGCCATCGTGGGGATGTTAAGTGCATCCTGGTATTCCGATAAAACGTTAAACCGGAAGATTTTCATCTGGCCGTTCCTGTTAGTTGGGGCGATAGCATTTTACGGATCCTACCTGGTCGGTACCGGTAATTTTATTTTATCATTTGTGTTGTTGATTATTGCCGGCACTGCCATGTATGCTCCCTATGGGCCTTTCTTTGCCATGATAACTGAAATTTTACCGGCCAATGTTGCAGCAGGAGCTATTGCTTTGATAAATAGTTTTGGTGCCTTAGGATCGTTTGCCGGTTCTTATATGGTGGGTTACTTAAACGGTTCCACGGGCGGTTTCAGTGCATCCTATATTTTTATGGCAGGTTCTTTATTGCTCTCTTCTATTTTAACCATTATGGCCATCAGGAATAATCATGCGTTAAATAAGTTGGGCATAAAAAGGTAAGCCCGGTAAATTTTCTTCTTAGTCTAATCAGTAAATTATAAGCCGATGACGCCTTTACCGTTTTTGCCTGCCGGTATAATTGAAAAGAGATTCCGTCGGGAAATTTCTATTGCACTATTTTTTTACTAACCAAATAAATCGCTGCTCAGGTATCGGTCGCCGCGGTCACAGGCAATAAAAACAATGACACCGCTGGTTAATTCATTTGCCAGCTTTATTGCAACCGATGCAGCACCACCGCTGCTCATACCTGCAAAAATACCTTCCGCCCTGGCGAGTTTCCTGGTCATTTCAACCGCTTCCGTTTGCGAAACATCCATAACGCGATCAACGCGGGAAGCATCAAAAATTTTAGGCATGTATTCTTTGGGCCATCTGCGGATGCCTGGAATGGAAGATTCTTCTGTTGGCTGACAGCCAATGATTTGGATGCCGGGATCTTTTTCTTTTAGAAACATAGAAGTACCCATAATGGTACCCGTGGTGCCCATTGAGCTTACGAAATGCGTGATTTGTTTTGCTGTGTCCCTCCATATTTCAGGACCCGTAGTTTTATAATGGGCTAAATAATTATCAGGGTTTGCGAATTGGTTCAGTAAAAAATAATCTCCGCCGATCGCTTTTTCTTCGGCATAGTCACGGCAAATCTCTATGCTGTCAAGCAATGTTACCTTAGCGCCAAAAGCTTCCATGGTTACTGTTCGTTCGCGGGTAGAGCTGGATGGCATCACCAATTCAATGTCGAGGTCAAATAAACAGGCAATCATGGCGAGTGCAATACCCGTATTTCCACTGGTAGCTTCAATGAGCTTTGTCCCGGCCTTAATATCTCCACGTTCCAAAGCGCTTTTTATCATGTTTAAGGCTGGGCGGTCCTTTACACTTCCACCGGGATTGTTGCCTTCTAATTTGGCATATATCCGAACCCTGGGATTAGGATTGAGTGTTTTTATTTCTACGAGCGGAGTGTTTCCAACTAAATCCAGGATACTTGCCATGCTGTGTTAATTAATCGATTAGTTTTCGATCCACCACTTCAATAGTGGCCCTGTGATAGACGGATGAATAGGGAGCAACGCTTTTCGTTAACCACACATTTCCTCCAATAATACTATGCTCGCCAATAATAGTTTCGCCTCCCAGTATCGTGGCGCCGGAATAAATAATCACATGGTCTTCCACGGTAGGATGACGTTTGATAAATGCCATGTTCTTGTCAACACTTAAAGCGCCCAATGTGACACCCTGATATATTTTTACATGATCACCTATTTTGCAGGTTTCACCGATCACAATTCCAGTACCATGATCGATACACAGGTATTTGCCAATTTCAGCAGCCGGGTGAATATCGATTCCTGTTTGTGAATGTGCATATTCCGTAAGCGTTCGGGGTAAAAACGGTATATCTTGTTTTAATAAGGAATGTGCTATACGATAAAAACAAATAGCAAAGAATCCCGGATAAGTTCTTATTACTTCAAATTCACTTCTTGCGGCAGGGTCACCCGTTACGATAGCGGTTATATCCGTATTCAAAAGCTGGTAAATGCCCGGCAATCCTTCGAAAATTTTTTTTGCCTTTTTTGCGTTATCAGAATTCTTACAGGAACTGGTATTGTCCAGGATAGATGCCAAACCACTTTCCAGTTTTTTGAAAGCGGCCTCCAATTCAAGTGAAGAGGAAAAAAACTGTTTAGACCGCTCAGGATATAACAAACGTATCAGTTGAACCGCCCAATCCGTAATAACCTCATTGGGTGGCACATCCTCGGTTTGTTGTTGTTTTTCAAAAATGGACCGGTAAAATTTTTCGTTCATATTTAAATTTACGAAGCCTCCTTATTAATAAAAATGCCCGCATTAAAGTGGGATACTTTTGCGAAGTAAGTAGTATTATGGAAGACTTAAGTTATAATTTTTAACCAAAATCGGGACCAAACAGAGCAAATTAAAAAACGGTTATTTAATAAATTTATTGCATGATTACCTGATACTTAATACTAAACCTGGGCAATACCACGGACCCTCCAGGGGCTTGATCCCCCTTTCCTTATAATTCCCTTTTCTAAACATCAGCCTGGTTTGAACAACAAATTTCTAAAAGTTTTTGAAATTAATTTGATCCATTCATCTGCAAACAGGCGCAAAATTACGTAGTCCCGGGATTCGAACACCGGTATCGGAAAACAACAGGTATTCGAAACCCGGAATAAATATTCACAGTCGAAATTCGACGAGATTTTGTTCACCCAGCACATCCTCCTGA
>JAOQAL010000060.1 GCA_025963615.1 Chitinophagaceae bacterium
ATTAGGCTAAAGCCAATACAGCTTACTATATTCAATCCCTGCCTTAAAAGGCAGGGCAAGTAAAAACAAAACATCTTTCATTTTATTTGCCAACTTCTTAAAAAAAGATAGGAACTTGAAATCATAATGACTCTTCAAATTCAGTTGCCCGCCTTTTAAGGCGGGGGTGAATGCAACAGGAGTTACAAACTTTAGCCAAATCAATTAAACTAAAATTTTTTTATAAATTCATTGTATTCCTCAGCAAATGTTCTCTTCTGATGATGGGCCTCCTGATTATCAATATAAGCCCTTACCGCGTCTAATGCAGATTCACTTACCGATACTGCAAAATAATCATCCTGCCATTCCAGACGGGCAGTTTTAAAACCCGATTTATTATTAAACCAAAAAGAGGATTCACCTTTAATGAGCTGAATTGTTTTTTCAACGGTATCCGCACTGCTCAAAGAAACCAGGCAATGAACATGATCATGATACCCATTTACTTTGTCAAGATAAATACCTTTTATTCCGGCATTTTCTTTTATATGCCTGAATAACTGATTTCGGAAAGGGTCCGTGAGAACTGGCTCCCTGTTTTTGGTGGACCAAACATAATGGATCCATACTTTAATGTAAGGCATCGATTTTCTTTCAAATTAGTAAGATTTGTTTAAAACAATCCATCTTATGAACTATTTTCCGAACAATAAGAACCTACCAACCGACACATAACTAATTATCTCATCATACCTTGAATTATTAATCATAATTTTTACCTCTTTTTGATAATATATACCAATGCCGTCGCCGAAATTTGCATCATCCTTTTAAAAAGATACTCACGTCATGACACCTGAAAACTTTAATATTTTAGTAAAAACGAGGCGTTCTGTTTTTCCTGATCAATTTGATACCAACAAAAAAGTACCCGATGAAATAATCCTCCAGATTGTTGAAAATGCAACCTGGGCACCCAACCATGGGCAGGCAGAACCCTGGGAGTTTACGGTATTCAGCAGGGAAGGTTTACAAAAATTGGCGGCTTTCCAAAGTGATTTATATCAAAGAGAATCGGGCATTGATTTTAATGAAGCGAAATATAAAAAGTTACGGCAACAGCCTTTGAAAGCATCGCATATCATTTCCATTGGTATGAAAAGGACTACTACCAAGCGCATTCCCGAAATTGAAGATATAGAAGCGGTAGCCTGTGCTGTTCAAAATATTTATTTATCCGTTACAGCTTATGGTTTGGGCGGATACTGGACCACCGGTGGCGCTACTTATAATGAAGAAGCTAAATACTTTTTTGGATTAAAAGATGAGGATAAACTCTTAGGCTTTTTCTACATTGGCTATATTGCTGTGCCTTCGCCCCCTGCTAAACGAAGGCCGCTGGAAGAAAAAATTAAATGGGTAACAAAATAGTTTGTTGAAGCTATCGTTTACGATGGAAGATATTGCAGGCGTCAAAATCTTATTTTATCAATCGCTATGAAGGCATTGGCCCATAAGCCAACCATTATATTTTAAACGATCCAAAAACAGATAAATCTTCAAATCGTATATTCGTGCCTGAAATTTTAAAAGCATATCAAATTTCCCCTGCATGAATAATAAGATTTCTGCCGCCATCACCGCTGTAGGCGGCTATGTACCCGAAGACAGGCTGACCAATTTTGACCTGGAAAAAATGGTAGACACCAATGACGAATGGATCCGAAGCCGGACCGGCATTTCAGAACGACGTATCCTGAAAGGCAAAGGCCTGGCTACTTCTGATATGATTGCGCCCGCCGTAAAACAAGTCTGTGAAAAACGTGGCATAGATCCCTCGGAAATTGATTGCCTGATTGTGGCTACCGTAACACCGGACATGATGTTTCCCGCAACAGCAAATTTAGCCTGCGATAAAATTGGCGCAAAAAATGCAGCCAGTTTTGATCTTTCCGCGGCTTGCTCGGGTTTTTTATATGCCTTAACTACCGGCGCCGCGTTTATAGAAAGTGGGCGTTATAAAAAAGTAATTGTAGCCGGAGGTGATAAAATGAGTGCCATTGTTGACTATACTGACCGCTCCACCTGTATTATTTTCGGAGATGGAGCCGGCGCCGTATTACTGGAACCCCATGAAGCGGGTTACGGTATAAAGGACAGCATCTTAAAAAGTGATGGTAGCGGTTGTCATTACCTGCACCAAAAGGCAGGTGGTTCGTTGCGGCCTGCCAGTATTGAAACTGTCACGAATAAAGAACATTATATTTACCAGGAAGGCCAGGCCGTTTTTAAATTCGCGGTAAAAGGAATGGCCGATGTAAGCGCAGAACTGTTGCAAAGAAATAATCTTACCGGCGATGATATTGCCTGGCTGGTACCGCACCAGGCCAATAAAAGAATAATAGACGCCACGGCACACCGAATGGGCATCAGCAGTGATAAGGTAATGTTGAATATTCAGAAATACGGAAATACCACCGCCGCAACTATTCCGCTTTGTTTATGGGAATGGGAACCGCTGTTAAAAAAGGGAGATAACCTGGTATTGGCAGCTTTTGGTGGCGGATTTACCTGGGGAGCCACGCTGGTCACCTGGGCTTATTAACAATACGACCCTTATGGAAGAAATAAAGAAACCGAGGAAAACAAAAAAGAAAAGCCGTAGCCGGGGTTTTCGTAAAAGAAAATTCTGGCTAAGACTGGCTCTCTATTTTTGTTATTTCAGCGCCATATTTTTAGCTCTTTATTTTCTTTTCGATAAAAAAGAAATGCTGAAAGAAATTGACAAAGATCCTGACATTTTTTGCTGGAAAGTTTTCGGCACTTCATTCCTTTTTGCCCTGGGACTTGCTGCCTGGATGTGGCGCGATCCAAAGCTAACGGGCAAATAATCCATTCGTCCTTACCATAACAGCTTTTATTCCCGATAGATTTGTTTTTGCGAAATGAATTTTACAATCATTTTAATTTTATTAATATCATAATCCGGCGGCCTGCCTGTTTCAGCACTTGCCTGACCATGAGTTAAAACATTTACTTTTGACCTTTAAAAAAAGTAATTCTCAATCAGCATGGATAAAAAGATTTCCCTGACAGGCTTTAGCTCTGTTTCAGTACACGGTGGACATGAGCAAGACCCGATGTATTCACACTTAACGCCAATCTACGCGGCCAGCACCTTTGTATATGACGATGCCGAACAGGGTATGCGCCGGTTCAGTGGCAAAGAAGAAGGTTATATTTATACCCGTTGGGGTAATCCAACATTTACTGAAGCGGAAAATAAAATAGCGGCCCTCGAAAGTTTTGGTATCCCTGATGAAAACGGAAACCCCTTGCAATTAAAAGCATTGTTGCATGCATCTGGCATGGCTGCTATCACGACCCTGATGCTGATGAATTTAAAATCGGGCGATAAAGTACTTTCTCATTATTCATTGTATGGCGGTTCGGAAGAATTGCTGACTAAACTGTTACCCGCTCTTGGAATTACAGCTATCATTACCGATCTGCGTGATCTAAATAAAGCGGAGGAAGCCTTTCGAAATGATCCCGCCATCAAAATGCTTTATATTGAAACACCTGCCAATCCTACTATTCAATGTGTGGATATCGAAGAACTGACCCAACTGGCTAAAAAATATAATGCTATTGTTGCCTGCGATAATTCGTTTGCCACACCTTACCTGCAACAACCTTTCCGGTATGGCGTTGATTTTACAGTTCATTCCACTACCAAATTTTTAAATGGGCATGGTACCGCGATCGGGGGCGTATTGATCGGTAAGGATATTGAATTCATGAAATCAAAAGCGTTTGTTACGCTCAAAACATTAGGCGGCAATGCCAATCCGTTTGATGCATTTCTTTTAGTGAATGGAATGAAAACGCTGGAGCTGCGCATGGAACGGCATTGTCATAATGCCATGGACGTGGCGCATTTCCTGGAAAACCATCCGGCTGTAGCCGGGGTAAATTATACCGGACTGGTGTCGCATCCTGATTATAAAGTTGCTTTGAAACAAATGCGCCACCCCGGCGCTATGCTGAGTTTTGAATTAAAGAAGGGCTTACCCGGCGGCGTTGAGTTTATGAATAAGCTGAAAATGTGTACCCGTACGGTTTCTCTCGGAACCTGTGATACCCTGCTAAGTCACCCGGCTTCTATGACGCACTACAGTGTACCCAAAGATGCCCGGGAGAAATATGGTATTACGGACGGATTGATCCGCATGAGTGTTGGTATAGAAAATGTGCAGGATATTATTGCTGATGTGGATCAGGCGTTGGAGTGAGCGGAATGAAAATTGAAATGTAAAATACAAAATGTAAAATGAGGAATGAGAAATAAGGAATGAGGAATGAGAAAGTATTCTGCATTGGCTGTGGAAATGAGAAATTTAAAATGTAAAATATAAAATGGAATTTACTATTCGCAAGGCAGTGAAGGGAGATTGTGCCCGGTTGATGGAGCTGGTGAATGAGCTGGCTGTATATGAAAAAGCGCCGGAAGAAGTAACCGTTACCTTAGAGCACTTTACCCAAAGCGGCTTTGGACCCAACCCCGTCTGGTGGGCCTTTGTTGTTGAAGAAGAAGGAAGCATCGAAGGATTTGCGTTATACTATGTACGCTATTCCACCTGGAAGGGTCAACGCATGTATCTTGAAGATCTAATTGTGACTGAAAAAATGCGGGGCCAGGGATTGGGTAAATTATTGTTCGACCGGTTGATCGATGAAGCGAAAGAAAAAAAATTCAGTGGGGTGGTTTGGCAGGTGCTTGACTGGAATGAACCGGCTATTAATTTTTATAAAAAATACAAAGCAAGGTTTGATAGCGGGTGGGTGAATTGCGCGATTGAGCTAAGAGATCAAGGAGAAAAAAGCTAAGAGTTGAAGGAGACCCAAGAGAAAAAAATTGGGGAGGTTTTGCAAAGCTGAAGGATCAAAGGAGAAAAAGAAAGAAAGAGAGGTGCTGTGTTAATATTAAAACGTTTTCAGGATATACCCTGGAAATGAAGTGGTGGAGATGTTTAAACTTATCGATGTAGCGGATGAGTCATTGGTGACCTGGACAATCGAAAAAAGCATGCGGTGTATGGCACGTATATTATACAGTTCCTCAGGAATCCGCTCTTACAGGTATCGGTACCCGGCAACTATCACTGGTAAAAGAACCAATTTCTGAAAAATTAAATAACAGGCAGCTCGAGAAAGCTGACAGCTAAAACGGCAAGCCATGGACAAAACAAATGTGGAAACATTCCAGGACCTAATAGGATCTTCCGTTCCGGTATTGGTGGATTTTTATGCTGACTGGTGCGGTCCCTGTAAGGCAATGAACCCCGTTATTAAAGAAGTAGCTCAGAAACTAGAGGGGAAAGCCCGTATAATAAAAGTGAATATTGATAAAGCGGAAGAGACAGCTATAAAATATGGAGTTAGCGCGGTTCCAACTTTCATGCTCTTCAAACAAGGACAGATCCTGTGGCGACATGCCGGAATGATTGATAAAGACAGCCTTTTAAAAACAATAGAAGCTAACAGGTAAAGTAAAGCTAAACGAAAAAGCTGCAAGCTACAAACTATGAGCTGCGAGACTGAAATAAGCTTCAGAACTTTAGGTCTTGAAGCTTGCAGCTCGTAGCTCGAAGCTCGAAGCTTCTCCTAAAGATCAGACGGAGACCGTCAGACCGTTTTATGAAAAAGCAACGATTAAACAACAGCGCTTCTTTAATTGCCGTACTATTAACAGTGGCACTGTGCTCCTGTTCAGGCAATAATTCCGGTAAGCCGCAGCCACCATCTTTTGAAAGAAAAGTAGTAGATACGAACCCGCCATCTAAGCCATTATCTCCTGAAGAAAGCATCGAAAAAATTCAGTTGCCACCCGGATTTCACATTGAGTTGGTTGCAAGTGAACCCCTGATACAGGAACCGGTAGCCTTATGCTGGGACGGGAATGGTAAAATGTATGTTGCAGAAATGAATACTTACATGAAAGATGCCAATGCAACGGGTGAGTTTGAACCAACAAGCAGGATCAAAATGTTGGAAGATACCGATGGTGACGGGAAAATGGATAAGTCGACTGTATTTATAGACAGCCTTGTATTGCCACGCACGATCCTCGCGGTCGGTGATCAATTATTGGTTGGATTAACTAATGTACAGCATATATGGAGCTACAGAGATACTAACGGTGATGGCAAAGCAGATGAGAAGAAAATTGTTTTTCGAAATGATGTTCTGGATGTCAGGAACCTGGAACATCAAAATGGTGCATTATACCGGAACCTGGATAACTGGATCTATCCATCCCGGGACAACCTTCGTTATAAATACAAGAACGGTATGCTGCAAGCCGATACCATGATCGACAATATGATTGGCCAATGGGGACTAACCAGCGACAATTATGGCCGTCTATTTTATTCGGAAGCCGGTCCTGGATTACCAGCCGTGCAGATACAGCAAATGCCGGCTTATGGCTCCTTAAACTTTGCTGATCAGTATACCAAAGACTTTACCAAACCATGGCCCATCATTGGTACCGTTGATGCGCAGGGCGGAAGAGACGTGCTTCGACCTGAAGATAATACCCTCAAAGAATTTACTTCTGGTTGCGGACAGTCTATTTTTCGCGGCGACCGGTTACCAAAAGATATGGTAGGTGATTATTTTATTCCGGAACCAGTTGGGAGGATCATTAAGCGGGGCAAGGTAATAAACAGGGATGGAAAAATTTATATTGAAGACGCTTACCAACAAAAAGACTGGTTGGCATCCGCGGATATGAATTTTCGCCCCATTAACACCTATACAGGTCCTGATGGCTGTTTTTATATTGTTGACATGTATCATGGCATCATCCAGGAAAGCGAATGGTCAAAACCAGGGACCTACCTCGGCCAAATCATTGCCCAAAAGGAATTATACAAAACGAGGGGAATGGGTCGCATTTACAGGGTAGTATATGATGGCCTTAAGCCAGATACTGTCAAGCCGAATATGCTGAATGAGCCTTCCGACAAATTGATTACTTATCTTGATCATCCCAATGGATGGTGGCGTGATAATGCACAACAACTACTTACTGTGCGAAATGATAAAACGGTAGTGCCCGCATTAAAAAAAATAGCGACCGGTGAGCAGGCGAACTTGTCACAAAAGCCCGGTGAACTTGCCCGCATTCACGCTTTATGGACATTAGAAGGCCTGGATGCGATGGATAAACCCACCCTTATCCATGCACTTCACGATATTGATGCGCAGGTGAGGAAGACCGCGGTATGGATAAGTGAACTATATATAAAACAAAACGATGAGCAGGTATTGGATCAACTGGCAAAGCTAAAAGAGGATCCCAGTGCAGACGTGCGCATCCAGTTATCCCTGTCACTCCGCAGTTATAAGATTAAAAAAGCGCAGGCTATCTTGAAGGAGTTGCTTGAGGCCAATAAAAACAATGAGATGATGCAGTTCTCGTATAAAACGTTTACAGAAGCGCAAAAGATAAAAGAGATAGAAGAACAGAGAACAAAAAACTTAAGTGCTGCTGACAGGGAACTGGTTACCAATGGCGCCACGATTTATAAACAGCTATGTACTACTTGTCATGGAGAAGGAGGTAAAGGAATTACGATTGGAGGTAAAGAAATGCCTGCGCCCGCCCTTGCCGGTTCGCCTCGTTTACGTGGCGACAAAATCATGAACATACAACTGATGCTGTACGGCTTGAAAGGGCCTGTCGATGGCAATAATTATCCAAATACAATGCCTTCTATGAAATCCAATGACGACAAATGGATTGCTTCCGTGCTGAGTTATGTACGCAACAGCAGCGAACTGGGTAATAAATCGTCAGTGGTTACTGAGGAAGAGGTAAAGACCGTTCGTGCCAATTCCCCGAAAGACATACCCGGAGGCATTAGTTTGCAATTACTGGAGATATTTAAACTGGGCCGGGCAGAGCACAGCAACTGGGATAAAAAGCGTTGATAAACATAATCCAGATAGGAAAGAATATGAAGCAGCTAACTATAAAACAAACCAGCATATAACATGAAAATTAACAGCATGGTCTTTGTTTGTTCGTGTCTCTTCCTGGCAAAAGAGGTTTCAGCCCAGCAACCGGAACTCGTCAATAAGTTTGGGATGCAGTTTGTATTATTAAATCCGGGACGCACGATCATTGGTAAATTCCAGCCAACCGTGGGCTACGTAAATTTTCAAGGACAGCCTCTTCCTGAAAAATTAACTGCCGCTGCAACGGCCATGGCGAAAAAAGATGCCATGCCCGGGTTTACTGCAGAAATCAGGAAGGAATTTTACATCGGCAAGTTTGAAGTAACCCAGGAGCAATGGCAAAAAGTAATGAACAATAATCCATCTTTTTTTAAAAATGATAGCTCTGCCAATAAACCGGTTGAAAATATAACCTGGAACGATGCACATGCATTTATAAAAAAGCTGAATGCAATAGATAAAAAATACCGATACCGCTTGCCAACAGAATTTGAATGGGAATATGCTGCAAGGGCGGGTGCACAAGATGATATTTCATGGGAAAATATCCGTGCTTCGGCAGTCCTTTCAGGCAATGCCCCTTCAGTTGGTGGAACCAGGCAGCCCAATGCCTGGGGGCTATACGATATGCTCGGCAATGTGTGGGAATGGGTGGAAGATTTTTACAATGAAAAAATATTTGCAGATCCTGTGCCACCTACGTGGGGTCAACAACACGTGTTAAAAGGCGCCTCCTTTACAGGCGATGTAAAGAATGCCACTTATATGACACATGCCGGGGGACCGGGAAATGGATTTGATATCGGCCTGCGTATTGTGATGCAAAAAAAATAAAAAGGGAATGGTGATAATAAAAGTTTCTTTAGATGCGGTGACATAAAATAATAATTAAACGATGCTACAACTAAATCTTTCTATCATGGTACTTGCCATTTCTTGCGGCGTGCTGGATGCCCAGCCACCACCGGGTTTTACTTCCATCTTTAATGGTCATGATATACAGGGTTGGCATATCAGCCGAACCACGCACCAGGGTACGGTGTTGAGTTGTACGGTGCAGGATAGCGCCATCGTCATAACACAAAAACCTTTCGGACAGGGCGGCGTTTTATTAAGTGACAAAAAGTATAAAAACTTTGAACTTTACCTGGAGGCAAAAATTGATTCCATGACCAATGGCGGCATTTTTATCAGATCGTCGGAAAGTGGAATAGCCTATCAAATAGAAATTGATGAGAACTCGGGAACTACCGGGAATCTACTGGGAGAACGGATGCCGGTGAGCAAGTCCGCTGTAGCAAAGCAACGGGCAAAAGTATGGAAAGCCAATGATTGGAATTCATTCAGGATAAGAATGACCGGCGATATACCGCATATAACTTTATGGATTAATGATGTGCAGATGTGGGATGTTACAGAACCCAAAAATGATTTCATTGCCGGCGCCACAACGGGTATGATCGGTTTACAGTCACACTGGACTGCGCTTTATTCTTCAGCTTCCGGTAAATGGAATGGACTTGGATTATGGGCGCCGGGAGCTGTGCACCGGTTTCGGCATATTGCTATCAAAGAGATAGAATAAACTTCAGGCAGAAGGTCTTTCTGATTCTGAATGGTCTGCTTTGTGAGAACCTTTAAACTTCATACAAACGGAAGAGAAAACTTTTGGAGTTTATTGAAACGCGGTATTATAGGCATCTTTCACCAAGTAAGCCCAAAACATTTGCAGAGTGCAAAACTCATCGCGATATCTCTTAAAATAATCCAGCGGAGATATTGAGATAGTAAAGATTGATTTTTAACAGTTCATCTCTTTGCGTTCTTTGCTTCTTTGCGCCCTTTGCGTGAAACATTCACGACTTTCTACGTTTCCGGGAGTGGTCAATAAGCTATTCATGGTCTGATAGCAGCTATTGCAACTGAAAGAAATAAAATTTTGGCTTAAATAAGCAGTCTGTGAGCCGGAACACGACAATAGCTTGAGGTTCTTTTCCATTCTTTAATTCTGCCCCGATACAATCATGGAATTATCGATCTTTAAAATCAGTCCCTGCAATACTTTGCCGGGACCTACTTCTGTAAATTTTGCAGCGCCGTCTTTAATCATTGATTGAACACTTTGCGTCCACCGAACAGCGCCTGTTAGTTGTTCGATCAGGTTTTCTTTTATTTCTTCCCGGTCATAGACCGCTTTGGCCACTACATTCTGGTACACATGCGCCGTAGGCTGATGAAAGGTTATTTTTTCAATAGCCGCTTTCAGTTCTTTTTTTGCGGGCTCCATCAAAGGTGAATGGAATGCTCCGCCTACGGGTAATACCAAGGCCCGCTTCGCGCCGGCCATTTTCATTCTTTCACAGGCTATATCGATCCCCTTTATAGAACCGCTTATAACCAACTGGCCGGGACAGTTATAGTTAGCCGGCACGACTATTTCACCGGTTTCTTTTTGTACTTCAGCACAAATTTTCTCTACCTTATCATCTGCCAGCCCCAGCACCGCAGCCATGGTAGAAGGATTTATTTCGCAGGCTTTTTGCATAGCCTGGGCACGGATGGAAACGAGGTTCAGTGCATCTTCAAAACTAAGCGTACCATTGGCCACCAGGGCGGAGAATTCGCCTAGTGAATGACCGGCTACCATATCTGGTCTCGCATCGTCAATGCTTTTAAATGCTATCATGGAATGCATGAAAACAGCAGGCTGGGTCACATTGGTTTGTTTCAGGTCGTCCTCGCTGCCGTTAAACATAATATCAGAAAGCCGAAAGCCTAATATTTCGTTTGCCTGTTCAAATAATTTCTTCGCGAAAGCGCTGTTTTCGTAATGTTCTTTACCCATTCCAATGTGTTGCGATCCTTGCCCCGGAAATACGAATGCATGCTTCATATAGCAAATGTTATTTAAACAAAAATGCCACAAAGGTTTTAACTAAAAAAATCTTTGTGGCATTCCGGTAATAACGGGCTCTTCAGCTCAATTTAGCAGAAATGAGCTTTAAAAACTCACTGCGGGTTGAATTCTTTTGAAATTCTCCATCAAATGCCGAGGTGGTAGTTACGGAATTCTGTTTTTGTACACCCCGCATCATCATACACAGGTGTTGCGCTTCAATTACTACCGCCACACCCAGCGGGTTCAAGGTATCTTTTATAGCGTGCAAAATGTGCGTTGTCAACCGCTCCTGCACCTGCAGTCTTCTCGAAAACACATCTACTACTCTTGCAATTTTACTTAAACCGGTGATCCAGCCATTGGGTATATAGGCAATATGCGCTTTACCGAAAAAAGGAAGCATATGATGCTCGCACATAGAATACAACTCAATATCCTTTACAATAATCATCTCGCTTACTTCTTCATGAAACTTTGCAGAATTCAAAATAGCATGGGCATCCTGGTTGTAACCCTGCATCATATCCTGCATTGCTTTAGCTACCCGTTCCGGAGTTTTAATCAGTCCCTCCCGTTCCGGGTCTTCTCCAAGTAGTGACAATGCCTTTTTATAATTATTTGACAACGCTGTTGTCACTTCCTCATCGTACTGATCAATTTTTTTATAGCCCATAGATAAGTTTATAGTTTTGAATAAGCTGCACAATGCAAGCTACGAGCTGTGAGCTGCAAGCTGCGAGCTACGAGTCTGAAATAAGTTAAAGAATTACAGTTTGGTTATCTAAAAAATATAAATAATCAATAAACACCGTTTGGTACCCAATCACCGCATTCACTAATGAATTTCCCAAAAACACGAAACCATAAACTACAAACTATAAACTGCTGCAAGTTGCAAGCTGCGAGCTATGAGCTGCAAGCTACAAGCTACGAGTCTGAAATAAGTTAAAGAATTACAGTTTGGTCAACAAAAAAATATTAATAATCAATAAACAACGTTCGGTACCCAATCACCCGCATTCACTAATGAATTTCCAAAAAACACGAAACCATAAACTACAAACTATAAACTATAAACTATAAACTGCTTTCTCACTCCACAGGATATTCCACAAAATTTCTCGGTGTCTCATATAAGCGGATATGAAGATCCTTTTTCTTATCAATCAACGGGCGTAAAATTTTGTATATCTCAATCGCTATATTTTCCGCAGTCGGATTAAGCTCTTTGAATTCTTTTGTATCAAGGTTCAGATTTTTGTGATCAAAGCGGCCAAGTATTTCTTCTCTTATAATATCAGAAAGAATTTTAAGATCCATAACATAACCTGTCTTTTTATCCGGCTTACCGGTCACTTTCACTTCCAGCTCATAATTATGACCATGGTAATTGGGTAATGCACACTTGCCAAAAATTCTTTCATTGGTAGCTTCATCCCACTCCGGATTAAACAGGCGATGGGCTGCATTAAAATGCTCCCGCCGGAAAACTGCTACTTTTTTACTCATTGCTTACAAAAGATTTAAATCTGTGCTCAGGCCACTGCGGCAGAAGTGTGCTGCTCAAGCGACCAGGAATAGTACAAACAATTTATTTTTAAAAGAGTTTAAACGGACAGGCAAATATTCCTGACAACAGCCGGGTGCCCATTTGCAGGTCAAATGTACATCATCCGGTTACAGCAACGATTTGAATTGAGGCTAAATTATTTTGACCCGTACAGATTCCGGGTAAATATGCCGTGTTGGGATACAGATTTACTCCATTGGCTGAGCGGTTCGGCCCTCAAAGCGGAATGAACTTTTAAAAACAAGCTCCTATTCCTTTCTTCGGCGCCGCCATTTGATTAAATGATTTATCACCATCTGCAATGCCAAACAATTGCTGAAGATCCAATCCATTTGTCCTCAATATGGATTTAGCGGGGACCTGGTAATTGACAAATGAATCAAGTTGTGATGGCATTACCATAGTTGCCATTCCCGCATTCTTGAACAAAGGATCCAGATTGAAACCCGCTATCGTTCCATTCAGTTTTTCCTTGTTGTTTTTATTTGCCCAGGTTTTAAAATCCTTCATGCCGCCGATATTAAAACCACTTTTGAGACTATACCAATTATTGCCCCGGTAGATACCGTTGGTTTCTTTCCCAATCACCAATAAATCTTTGGCTACAAAAATGTTATTGTAAAATTGAAATCCCGCATTTTTACTGTCCGCTTCATAATGGATAGCTGCGCCTTTTGTGTTGTATACAACATTATTATAAAAGTAACAATTCTTAAACTGGTTGGTATCCCTGGAGCCGTTCCAAATAAATACACCCGCCTGTGCCGGTGACATACTGCCATCATTTTCACTGATGCAATACCGGATGGTATTGTTGTACCAGTTGCTGGCTCCTGCATATTGGAAAATCCCAAAACCACTTCCCTGGTTTTCATAAGAAAGGCAATATTGAATAACAGAGTTGGTCACGCCCCCATCGATATCAAAGCCACCGCCATCCCGCGCGCCTGGCGACGTTTTATTCTTATAAGAAATACAATGCTGTATAATAACACGATCCGCTTCATAGCACCAGATACCCACCGGACCATTACCAGTTCTTGGCATATCCCAGCCGTTATTGGTAGCGGACGAATATTCTATCAGAACATTTTTACAAAGGCCGGCCAGTATGCCATTACCGCTATGATTGGTCAAATTGCTGGGGTCGCCGGGATTGTTTTCTGCGGTACAATAACTGATATGAATATTACTGCAATCCCGTTTTTGCCATTCGCCTGTAACATAAATACCTGCAAACCCGTTTTCCAAAGCATATACCCGTTTTACTTCTATATCGGAGCAGGAATTAACCAGTAGTCCCGATTTCTGAAACCCTTTTACATCCACACTATCTACCACGACATGGCTGGATTTATTAAGGATCAAACCATCTTTTGTATTACCGGTATTGCGGCCCGCACCCTGGAAACTAAGCTGGCTGATCGTTATAAACTTTGTCCGGTCAACCTGCATAGCCATGGCCGCTCCGCCATCAATTAGGGCTTTACGCTTACCCGTAGACGTGATCACAATAGGACTGTCTTGGCTGCCTGCATCGGCTGAATCAATCAAAATGCTGCCGTTGAATGCCTGGCCACCTTCAAAGTAGACCGTATCGCCGGGTTTCAGTTGTACAATATTTAATTTATTGATTGTTTTCCAGGGATTCGATTGGCTGCCATCACTGGAATCGTTGCCATTATTATTAAAATAATAAGGCCCTCCACTTTTATCCACGGCAGAAAAAGCGTTGCAAGCATTTTTAAACAAGGGATGCCTGGCAAACCAATAAACGGGTGCAGCAATTATGAATATACTTATCACTGCTATAACGTAGTAAGGCCAGCGGATCCTGGAAGCGGCCTGTTTAATAATCATATCGACCTGCCCGCCGCTGCTGATAGCCGAAGTATACATTTTATCCCAGTCCACAGGATGTTGTATTTTATTTTTTCGAACCTCTTCCCACAGCAGTTGCATCTCTTCGGTGAGCGCTTCCTCGGCTTCCACCTGCTGCAGAAGAATAGCCAATTCTTCTACCTCATCCGGCGAACATTGACGCTGCAGGAATTTGGCAAAAAGAAAGCGTAGTCTTGAAAATGTATCCATTCAATAAGCGGGTTGCCACATGGTGCCTTGCCCAATATTAAAGACACATGAAACCACCCGGAGGACTAACCCGTGGAAAAAAATCAAGCAGCTAAAAGAATAAGAATAAAAATGAACACGCCATTATTATCCAGGTAAGTTCTAATAAAACGCAAGGCCTGCACCAGATGATTTTTAACGGTATTGCGTGAAAGCCTCATTTGCCGCGCTATTTGCTGATGGTCTAAACCCTGGTTCCGGCTGAGCCGGTATACGAGTTGCCGTTGCGGCGATAGCAGGGTAATGGCTTCCTGTAATAAACGGTCACCCTCCGACAATGAAACCTGCTCTTCCACGTCATTGGATGATGGCTTCATCTGGCTCTTTAAGGCGCTGATCAATTTTTCATCATAATGAGCCTTCCGTAAATGATTCAGGGTTTTATTGCGGGCCATGGTAAACAGGTAGGATTCCTGATTCTCTACCAGCGGCAACTCATGACGGCACAACCATAATTTCAGAAAAATTTCCTGGGTAATTTCTTCGGCAAGGTAGTGTGAATGAGCAACGGCCAGCACGTAACCGAATAACCTTTCTTTATAGGTTTCCAATAAAGATGTAAACGTCTCTTCACAAGTGGGTTTTGGGAAAATTTGAAACATCAGCAGCAATCGTTTTGGAATAAGTGTAAATATTACACTAAAAATAAAAAAAAATCGTTACTGCCCAA
>JAOQAL010000520.1 GCA_025963615.1 Chitinophagaceae bacterium
AAATGGAAAAGTACTTGTAAAATATATTCGACAGGTTAATGGAACAAAAACAGTACAGGAAGACAGCCTTCCTTTGTCAGAAAAAAAAAATTTGCTATTAAAAGTAAGAACCGACGATCCCGGTCAATTTTTTTCGGTGCGGCTGAAAGAAAAACTGGGGGATGAAAAAAGTATCTTTAAGAATGTGCAAAAGCAATTCGTTCTCTCGGATATTGAAGGAAACTTTGGCGCCTTCAGGAAATTGCTCGAAGCAAACGGAGTTATTAATAATGAATTGAACTGGACTTTTGGCAATGGCCACCTGGTACTGATTGGTGATTTTTTTGACCGTGGGGACCAGGTGACTGAAGTTCTCTGGTTCATCTATTTACTGGAAGAAAAAGCTAAAGCCGCCGGGGGGTATGTGCATTTTATATTGGGCAATCATGAAATTATGAATCTTAGTAGTGATTTGCGGTATCTAAATACAAAATATACAATGAATGCCGAATTATTGCATGTAAATTATGAATCACTGTATGCGGAAAATACAGAATTAGGCAAATGGCTTCGTACAAAAAATATCATGGAAAGAATTGGGGAGGTACTGTTTATACATGGGGGTGTATCAGCCGATGTGAACAGGCTCGCAATGTCGGCCAAAGATGTAAACCAGTTGGCCCGGCCTTACTATGCGGATACCACCTATAACTACAAGGATCCGAGGCTAAATTTTATTTTTGGCGACCTGGGACCGTTCTGGTACCGTGGTTATTATGCAGGAAAAACAAAAGTTACAGAGCCACAGATAGACAGCATTCTCGGGCAATACAATGTTCGTCATATTGTTACTGGCCACACCATTGTAGCCGATACGGTAAGTGCATGGTTTCATGGTAAATTATTCAATACGGATACACATCATGCCGAAGGGAAATCGGAAGCTTTAATGATTGAAGGAAACAGGTATTACCGCGTAAATGCGGTTGGGAATAAAGTGCCATTGACGGACAAATAGTAATCAAGGCCTGTCCTTCCCCGGTCTGCCCATTACTACACCGCTTGCCGGATGTATTTTTTATAACTTTTTGATTTCGGTATTGGCGTTGTAAAGTTCATTCCGGCTTTACCAGCCGGTCTGTTTTATGCGCAGCGCCCCATGTTGAAATTTTATCCATTAAAACCGGTAGGTAAAAATTAATTGCTGTGAACTGATCTTTGATTTAAGCTTAACAAAAGGTGAAAAACCATTTCCGCCTGCATAGCGGGCTTCCAGTTGCATGTTCAGAATATTGATGCCGGCGCCTGCAATCAGGGATCTTTCATATTTTTCCGGAATGTCTATAGCCGGGTAATTTTTTTCGTTTCCGGTAGTATATGTTTCATGGCTTGTATTCTTATTTACGGAAAAAAGGTAACCATTTCCCATACCTGCGTTAATATAGGGTTTTACAGAACTTCCCGTTTCAAAAACATACCGGAGCAGGGTATTGAGTTGAAGGTAGGAGAAGGAAATGTTAACATCAGTTGTATAGTCGTACATAAAAGTATGTGTGAAAATACGGCTGCCTGTTGCATACTTTTTGTAAATAATTTCATTAACAATATGCCAGCGGCTGTGATTTCGTGAAAGTGCCAAATCCAGCGATACCCCTATAACAGGCGAAAGATTGCTGCTAAAGCTGCCTTTAGGCAGTGGGCCGTTTCCTTTAAACTTGAAATGGTTGTACATCGCCCCGGCAACTATTCCAAAACGCATGAAAAAAGAATTATCCTTCTTAATTTCGGCCACTTCCACCGGGTTAACGCATTGAAGATATTGAACCATTACTTTTTTTACCTTGTCTTCTGAATAACTAAGGTTATTGATTTTTTGAACAGCTTCCGGGCAAGACGCTGCAAGGCTTGTTAGTTGTTGCTTATAAGTTTCATTATGCCGCAGGCTTTCACTTTCTTCCACGAAAAGATATTGATCTATCAGTTCAACAGGCCTGCCATCATCCTTACTGTAATAAAGATGGCTTTTATTATGATCTTTAAAAACATAGAAATTTAATGAAGTACTTTTTATTATCTGGAGCAGGAAAACCTGTTTTTGCTCTGACAAGGGATTTAAAATGCGTGCCGCAACCACTTTAACATAATCAGCGGGTGTCATATCGATATCAACAATAAAACTCTCATACCGCTCCTGGGTGGGCAAAATATAAAAGCTGCGGATGGAAGAAGCGTTAAAGTTCCGTTTCTCATTGGTAAAGCTTATAAAATCAATGCTGGCCGGCGTTTTCTTCCAGTCATGATAATTTACTTTTCCATGGAGACTGTCCCCGGTGTTATTAACAATAATGGCAGGAACAAACCCTGATTGGCTCATAGCGGACATACTTATAAGGAGGCATCCTGTCAATACGTTCTTTATCATGAATAAAATTTAGTAAAAGATATACATTTAATGAAAAAAGGCCAGAAATAGTTTTCTGGTCTTATGGATGCGTAACCGAAGATTCGCCAATAGCTTCCGGTCCTGTAATCTCTGCTGAAATATAACTTTCGATTCAATCTCATCATAATGGGAAAATAAAAAGCGTAAAACCCCTTTTCTTCTCCCCGGCAAATCAAAAGCCCACTTATCAATTGTTTTAGGCAACTTGCATTCCTTAAACATAAAATTATGATCTGGATAATATTGGGCGCCATTCTGTTTGTGCTTTCTCTGACGGTTGTAAAAAGCAATTCTGCGACAGCAAGGTATTCAGGCGTTGGCCGCCTGGTGGCAACCGGAATAATACTATTGGGCATTATATCTTCAGGAATTAAACAAATAGATGCCGGCGAGGTAGGAGTAAAAGTATTATTTGGAAATATACAAAAGGATGTATTGACCAGCGGCCTCCATTTCATCAATCCGTTGCTTGACATTCAGCGGCTGGATGTCAAAACGCAGAACTATACGATGAGTGGGGTATTGGATGAAGGCGGGAAAAAGGGTGATGATGCTATCCGGGTATTGACAAGTGATGGGTTGGAAGTGACGATTGACCTTACGGTTCTGTATAGGGTCGTTTCTACGGATGCGCCAAGACTACTGCGGGAAACCGGCGCTGATTACGGTGATAAAATCGTGCGCCCAATTACCCGTACAAAGATCCGTGATAATGCCGTGTATTACCAGGCAATTGAATTGTTCAGCACCAAACGGGATGAGTTTCAGCAGCGTATTTATAAAAGCATTGAAGAAGATTTTAAAAGCCGCGGTTTAATGCTGGAGCAATTACTCGTAAGAAATATTACACTTCCTAATTCGGTGAAAGCGTCTATCGAGTCTAAGATCAACGCAGAACAGGATGCCAAGAAGATGGAGTTTGTATTGCAAAAAGAAAAACAGGAAGCGGAGCGAAAGAGGGTCGAGGCACAGGGAATCGCCGATTACCAGCGCATCATAAATACGGGTCTTACCGACCAGCAGTTGCAGTATGAACAGATCAAAGCAATGAAGGAGCTCGCCTTAAGCCAGAATGCAAAAGTAATTGTAATGGGCAAAGGGTCTACACCCGTGATACTGGATGCTAAGCAATAAGGCGGGAGTCGTAGGGCTGCCAACCTTTAAAAGTCACTGCTCATTTGTAAAGTCCTTGCAAAGGTTGAACAGGGTTGCCAACCCTAAAGAGATTGTTGCTCTTTGTAGACCCCTTGCGAGGGTTGGCAACCCTTTTCCGGTTTTATTTTATTATGAATAATTTTGCCTCTCAATCCTTTTCATTTGAGTGCAACTGTTTTTTTACTGACGCCCCCTTTTACGCAACTGAATACGCCGTATCCCGCAACAGCATATTTAAAAGGTTTCCTGAACACTAAAAACATTTCATCGTTCCAGGCCGATCTTGGAATAGAAGTCATACTGGAATTATTCTGTAAACAGGGACTAACAAAATTATTTTCTTATATAACTCCCCGTGAAAAAGAGTTTTCCGAAAATGCCAATCGCATCCTTGATTTGCAGGAAGATTATATCCATACGATGGATGCCGTGATATTGTTTTTGCAGGGAAAAAATCCGACCCTGGCACACCGCATTTGCAAAAGAGATTTTCTGCCGGAGGCCAACCGCTTTGCACAGCTGGATGACATGAATTGGGCTTTTGGTTCTGTGGGCATACAGGATAAAGCAAAACACCTGGCCACCATGTACCTGGAAGACTTATCTGATCTTATAAAGGAATGCGTCGACGATCATTTTGGGTTCAGCCGCTATGCTGAAAAACTGGGCAGGTCAGCAAATAGTTTTGATGAATTGTATGAAAGTCTTCAAAAAGATTATACCTATATCGACGGCATCCTGGTTAATATCCTGCAACAGCGGATGGCAACAGTGCAACCGGGGCTGGTTGCCATTTCAATTCCATTCCCGGGCAACTTATATGCAGGATTGCGTTGCGGCCAATGGATAAAAAAGAATTACCCGGCTGTAAAGGTGGTCATGGGAGGTGGGTTTGCCAATACGGAACTTCGTTCATTATCGGATGCCCGTGTATTTGAGTTTTTTGATTTTATCACGCTCGATGATGGTGAAGCGCCGCTTGAAAATTTAATTGCCTATACGGAAGGAAAAAAGACCATTACAGACCTGAAGCGCACATTTACTTTACTTGATGGCAATCCAACTTACATTGATAATAAAAGTTGCCGTGATTATAAACAGGCAGAAACCGGGACCCCGGATTACAACGATCTTTTACTGGACAACTATATTTCCGCCATTGAAGTAGTAAACCCTATGCACCGGCTATGGAGTGACGGCAGATGGAATAAACTCACGATGGCACATGGATGCTATTGGGGAAAATGTACTTTTTGTGATATTTCGCTAGACTATATAAAAATTTATGAACCCGTTGCCGCATCATTGCTTTGCGACAGGATGGAGCAACTGATTGCACAAACAGGAGAGAATGGTTTTCATTTTGTGGACGAGGCCGCGCCGCCGTCTTTAATGCGGGCGCTGGCCATAGAGATAATAAGAAGGAAGTTGACCGTATCCTGGTGGACGAATGTGCGTTTTGAAAAAAGTTTTACCCGGGATCTTTGTTTGCTGTTGAAAGCTTCTGGTTGTATTGCTATTTCCGGTGGCCTTGAGGTAGCTTCCGACCGGCTGCTGGATCTTATTCAAAAAGGTATAACCGTAGCGAAGGTAGCCAGCGTAACAAAAAATTTTACGCAGGCAGGTATCATGGTGCATGCGTACCTGATGTATGGGTTTCCTACTCAAACAATACAGGAAACAATAGATTCTTTGGAAATGGTCAGG
>JAOQAL010000070.1 GCA_025963615.1 Chitinophagaceae bacterium
ATTCCTTATTTCTAATTTCTTATTTCTCATTACAACCGGACCTGGAAGAAGCCCGCCGGCTGGTATTTTACTTTTAGGTAAATACCAATCCTTTCCTCTTTATAGGTACTTTGCACGCGGAACAGGAAGAATATTTGTTTATAATTTAAACCGAAAATTATGCAGAATAATTTTTTGACAAAGGCTGCTGGCTTTCTGTGTTTGTTCTTTGTGCTCCATACGGGTACGCTGGCACAAACGGGTGTTTCAATTATTGATTCAAGGCATTATAGTAATGTTTTTGGTGAGATCCGAAACTACAGGATCTTTTTGCCACCAGGGTATTATAAAAATCCAGGCAAAAAATATCCTGTCATTTATTTTTTGCACGGCTGGTCACAGCGCTATTTTGGAAGCAGTGTTGACCGGTACGCCGAATACGATAAAGGCAGTGATAACAAGGGGGATAATATGGAAAAATTTGTCGCCCATCATGATGTAATAGTAGTTAAGTCCGATGGCTATAACCGGGATGCCCGCGAGGAATATTATTTACGTCCTTATAATATCGGACCCGTAGAAACTTTCAGGCAATTTCCTGTTTATTTCCCCGAACTCATAGCCTATATCGATGCGACGTATCATACCAAAGCAGAACGCGACAGCCGGGCTGTAAGCGGGCTTTCCATGGGAGGTTTTATGGCCTTCATGATTGGTGGGAAGTACCCGCATTTATTTTGCGCAGTGGGAAATTTTTGTGGTTCACCCGAGTTTATTATCGGCCCCAAAGATCTACCTGTCGAATATCGTCACCTGGATATGTATAAAAATTATGACGGGGTGAACATTCGTCTCAATTATGGCGACAAAGATTTTATCCGTGGATACCATGAGGACCTGAACAAGGTCTGGACCCAGGTGATGGACAATTATCAGTATAAAATCTATCCTGGCGAACATAGCACGATTGGGTTAGGAGAAATGTTTGATTTTTTATTTACCAGTTTCAGCAAGCCAATTCAAAAACCCCGTAGGTGGAATCATATCGATCTCTATCCCGAATTTTCAGTTTGGGATTACAGCATTCGTACAGACCGGACGGTTCCGGGTTTTACCGTTTTAGAAAATACAGATCAAAGGGGTTTTAAATGTTCCGTACGTGAGTTGCTTCCAGACGGTGAACTAATGCCCTTTGTCAATGTATCGGTAGTTACAGCCCCGGTTTATGAGCTGAATCAATGGTATATAATCAACGACATAGATGTCAAAGGCATAAAAACTTCGCGGGATACGATCCGGAGCGATCAGGAAGGAAGGTTGAGGATAACTTTCAACGGTAGCGTCCATGAAATTGGAATTAATAAGAAAGTGGATAAACCAAATATCGCGATGGCTGCTTTTAAAATTAAAAATATGGATTGGCCAACGCCAGGTAAAGAGGTTGTAATATCCGTAAAACTAATTAACAAAGGCTTGACTACGGGTAAAATCATTACCGCAGGATTATCGGCAAATGATCATATTGTACATATTAAAAAAGGCGAATCCACTTTTGGGAGTATTGGCATCAATGAATCAAAAACCGGTGAAATCCCATATGTTTTCCAGGTTATAAATGATAGTATTGAAATTGTAAAATTCAAATTAACTATCCGGGACGCGAATAAAAATGAATGGATAGAATTTTTTGAAGTACCGGTAATGAAAGATGTTCCCGAAATAAAAAATTTTAAAATTGCTGATGGAACAGAATTCACGGTTGCTAAAAATGGAACTGATTCGGAAACACTGGTGATAGGTCATGGGAATGGGGATGGAATAGCCAATGCTGGTGAATCCATTGAGATATTGGTAAAAGACCAGGATAAATATTGGCGGACAAAATTGACTTTTTCAGACAGTGCTGTTGACCTTCCCGGAATAAATATCAGAAAATCCGAAAACTGGGGATCTTTTGATCATGTCGGAGGCTCGATGAAATATTCCGTACCCATCTTATCCTCGAAGTATTCAGGAGATCACGAGCTTCGTTTTTTTGCCGAATACTGGCTTCCTGACAAACCCCTCCACATTATCAAACAAGGAAAAATAGTAATCAGCGTCAGCGGGAGTGACCATGAGCCGCCGCTAATATCGTGGGTCAACGTTCCAGGCGATAATATCCTGCAGGCCAAAATTCAGGATGGTTCAAAAATTAAGAGTGTTGTTGCGACCCTAACCGCAAAAGATAAAAATACTTTTAAAATTAATTTAAACGATGGCGGAAAAGAAGGCGATAGGGCAGAAGGAGATAATATATTCAGTAAAATGATCCCCGCACATGAGTTTGGGTTTTATAAAGTAAGCATTGAGGCCATGGATTTATTCGGCAACAAGACTTTGCATGATGTTCCAGATGAGGTTATTTTACATTGAGCAACGGTAGCTAAAGCAATGTTTTGCGTCGGCTGCCGGCTTCCTGATTTAGTTGATTTTAATTCCTTACCCCGTCCTTTTACCCTGCAGCAGCATATTTACCGCATGATCAAAAGAGCCTGCCCGTATTACTTCGCCGCCATTCACAAAAAATATCTCATCAGCATTTTGAATGGTATTCAACCGGTGTGCGATAATAACCCTTGTGGTTTCTTTTGGCAGCTTATTAAGAATATCCTGAAGTATTTGTTCTGTAATAGTATCAATATTAGCCGTGGCCTCATCAAGAATAAGCAAATCTGGATTGCGTAAGACCGCACGCATAAAGGCAATCAGTTGTTTTTGCCCCAGACTGATGCTTTCTCCACTGGAAGTTACAGGGGTGTCAAGACCTTTTTCAAAAATTGCCAGCAGCTTTTCCAAACTCGCTTTTTTAATTACATCTTCCAGTTGTTCGTTTGAGTAATCTTTATATTGTTCGTTGCCATATAAAATATTGTCACGGACGGTCCCTGTAAAAAGAAAAGGCTCCTGTAAAATAAACCCGATCTTAGCGGTGCGTTCGGCTGGTTGAAAGGCACGAATATCTTTCCCATTCAGCAATACCTGTCCTCTTTCAGGATCATACAATCGGGCAATTAATGAGGCTGTAGTTGTTTTACCTCCACCGGTGGGTCCTACTAAGGCATAGGACTTACCGCATTCCAGCTTAAAATTGATATTATGCAATATTTCTTTTCCACCGGGATAGCCAAAATGTACATTCCTGAATTCTAAAAGCGAAGACATCTTTTCTGTACCATCAGTTGCTATTACGGGAAGGTTCGATTCCAGGTTTAGAATATGTGAGATCCTGTCTGATCCTGCCATAGCCACCTGGAAGTTGGTCCATAAGGCCGCAAGCTGGCGCAAAGGGTTGTAAAAATTGGTAGCATAGGAGAGATAACTTACCAGCAAGCCTATTGAAAAATGCCCGGTTGAAATAAGATAGATACCAATGGTAAGCACTATTAACTGTGCCATGCTGGCAAAGAAACCATACACCGGAGTAAAGACATTATTCGCAATGCCTGCGGCTTTTGCTGTAATATAGTTTTGGGTATTGACTTCTTCAAACCTCTTTTTGAAATAGTCCCTGCGATTGAATGCAATGATCGCTTTAAAATTGTTCAGGCTTTCCTGTATCTCCGCACTCAATCCACCGGTAGTTTTCAAACTTGCCGCGTTTTTATTTTTCACCCATTGCGAAGTGGCCTTTGTAAAAATAAATATCAGCAGTCCCGGTAACAGGGTAGCAACCCCTAACCGGAAATTAATGGCAAGTAAAAAGATGCCAGCGCCCGTCATCGTAGCAAGCGTACCGATAAACTGCATCAGGGATTGTGAGAAAAACTGGTTTATTTTGTCCGTATCATTATTCACCCGTGAAATAAGATCACCCGCTTTGTTCTGGCTAAAAAACGCCAAGGGCAATTCCTGCAGTTTATTAAAAACGCTGTTCCGGAGTTTGAATAACATTCGTTGGCCCACAGCACCCATCATTCTTGTTTGAATAAAACTGGCTCCAAAGGCTGTCAGGGACATGCAAATTAACAAACCCGAGTACAACAATACACCATGATAATTTTTATGTAGTACATAGGTATCAATAGTATAACCTACAATGAAAGGGCTTAGCAGGTTCAGGCCTGAATTGGTAAGAATAGCCAGTAAGGCCAGCAGCAGGTTCTTTCGTTCCTCCTTTATCAGGATCAACAGTTTTTGCAAAATATGCAGCGTAGAAGCCTTTTGCTGCTGCGTGGATATATCATTGAGGTTGTAATTCATAGTTACTGGTACTCTGTTGGGAATTATAAATCTGTATATATTCCGGGCTGGTCGTCATCAGTTCCTGATGTGTTCCGGTGGAGATGATCTCGCCTTCCATCAGGACAATGACCTGGTCAAAATTTCCGGTTGACGCTATTTTTTGTGTTACGGAAATAAGGGTAATGCCAGGATAGTTTTGTCTTACGTTATTTAAAATTTTTATTTCGGTAAGGTTATCCACTCTTGCGGTAAAATCATCCAGCAATAATATTTTTGGATTTATCGCCAACGCTCTTGCCAGCATGATACGTTGTTTTTGTCCGCCGGAAAGATTGGAGCCTCTTTCAAAAACTATGGTATTGAGCTTGTCTGGAAGCGAATCAATAAAATCCGTTAATTCAGCCGTAGCGATAGCTTTTGCCAGCGATTCATCGGTAACTTGATCGCTGAATGCAATGTTTTCACGGATACTCATATTGAATATGATACTGTCCTGAAATACAAAACCTACCTGGCTATAAAAGTTCTCTTTGTTATAGCGGTCAATACTTTTTCCATCAAATTCAACGGTGCCTTCATTTGGTTTTATCAACCCGGTTAACAAATAAAGCAACTGTGTTTTACCAGCAGCCGTCGGACCTATAATGGCGAGTGTTGCACCAGCACGAACTGAAAAACTGATATTTTTTAAAGCTGGTCGTTGCCCGTATAGTACTGATACATTCTGCATGGCAACCTGGCCTTGCAAGGTCGCCCTGATTGTACCGCTGTCTGGTAATTCAGGTAATTGCAATACAACATTAATACGCTGATAACTGGCAGAGGCCTGTGCAATCACGTTGCTCATAAAACCGATCAGGATGATGGGGAAAATAAGAAGAGAGAGGTAACTGTTAAAAGCAGCAAAATCACCCAGGGTCATACTATCGGTTATCACAAAACGGCCACCCAGTGCCAGTATCGTAATTCCGGCCAGGCTTGCTGTCAATACAATAACTGGTATAAGCCACGCAAATAACCGCAGAATACTTAAGCCCAGATTTTTTGCTTCTGTATTGGCAGCAAGGAATTTTTCATATTCTGGCTGCTGCGAGTTAATGACCCGTATCAGCGCTGCACCCAGGATACTTTCATTGATCACCCGGTTGAGCCTGTCAATGACCTCCCTGCCTTTCATGAATATCGGGCGCACTCTTTTTGATACAAAAAAAAATGCTCCACCAATAACCGGTATGATCGTAATAACGGCAAACGCTAACTTCCAGTTGATGGAGAACAGCATAATACAGGCGCCGGTGATGATGATAACCGATGACGCTATAGTGACGATGGCCTGTGAAACAAACATCTTAACAGAATCTACATCGGCAGTCAGGTTGGTTAGCAGTTTCGACGGACTGACTTGCTCAATCCGTTCGTAACTCTGTGCAGAAATTTTAGCAGCAAGCCGGGAACGAAGATCTCTTGCCACCCGTTCAGAGGTATTGGTCTGTATCAGATTCTGAATATAAGTAAAAATAAAAATGACCAAAGCCGCTGAAAAAAATTTAATCAATATTTCACGTAAAACATATTGAGTTGGATACGCATCAATGCCATTGGCTATTATCATGGGTAAAAGCAGGTTGATGCCATTGCCAAGCAATGCAAAAAAAATAAGTAAAGAGATCATCCGCTTGTAAGGCTTCAGCAAGCTGGATATGCCCGGTTCTTTTTGTTTTTGCGTGTCTGGTGGGCCGGCTTTTTTCTCCATGTTCAGGAATATTAAATAATTAGTTTTAAAAATACTGAAAATGAGGGGAAGTTATTGTCCACCCTATTGATGAACCCGGAAATAATAGCAGGGTAAAGAGGAAGATTCGGGTAACTTCGGCTATGCGCGTTTGTAAAAGCTATATCATATTTTTTTTCTCTGCACTTCTGTTGACGGTTCAGGATTTAAAATCCCAGCCAGCTTCCTTTATTACAATTGAAGGCAATGGTTCGCCGGTCGTTATGCTTCAGGGTGGTGCTTCGCCGCTAAGTCTATTTGACCGGCATGCAAAAGAGCTGGCTGCCAGTTACAAGGTTATCAGGATTGAACGTTTAAATGTCTCCTGTGTAACGAACAACAAGATTATTCCAGCTAATTATTTAGTAAGGATGGAAAGTGAGCGGTTGAATCATTTGCTGGATTCGTTAAATATAAATGAACCTGTTGTACTGATTGGTTTATCCTATGGCGGATTGATCGCTCTTGATTTTGCATTAAATCATATGGCTAAAATACGGTC